>CALFWI010000360.1 GCA_937928615.1 uncultured Saprospiraceae bacterium
TCAAACCCTCGAAAATTTGTCAATGATAATTTGTCTATTCTCATAATAAGCTATTTACGATATGGAACTCTAGCTACGATAGAACGCCCCAACGTCACCTCATCCGCATACTCCAATTCCCCACCAAAAGAAATCCCTCTAGCAATTGTCGAAATATTCACAGAAGCTTCTCGCAATTTTTTAGAAATGTAAAAAATGGTGGTATCCCCTTCTATCGTCGGGCTAATCGCCATAATAATTTCTTTAGTCTCGGCTAGGTTGGCTCTTTCAATTAATGTATCAATATTTAATTCGCCTGGACCAATGCCCTCAATTGGGGAAATTACACCGCCCAATACATGATACATGCCTTTGTATTGCCCTGTTTCTTCAATGGCCATGACATCTCGAATGCCTTCAACTACACAAATAACGGCTTCATTTCGACGTTTGTCTTGGCAAATGTTACAAACCATTTCATCTGCAATGTTGTGACATTTCTCACAAAATTTTATCTCTCGGCGCATTTTGACAATATCGGCAGCAAATTGTTCCGCAGCTTCGGCTGGCTGCATCAATAAATGCAGGACTAACCGTAAAGCAGTTTTTTTACCAATACCAGGCAAACTGGCAAAGGCATCAACGGCTTCTTCTAATAATTTTGAGGAAAAGTTCATGTATCGTGGTCGTGTAGATTTTTCTGTTTAACTATCTAAACAAAGGTAGGGAATTTTCTAAAATAAAAAAGGTCTTACCAAATGATTCAGTAAGACCTTTTTAGCTAAGCCAAGATTGAGTCGCTAATACTCATCCTCATTAAAGAGGAAATCATCTTTTCTAGGAAAATCTGGCCACACATCGTAGATACTCTCGTATACTTCTTCGTCATCCTCCATTTCCTGAAGGTTTTCAATCACCTCCAAAGGTGCTCCTTCTCGGATTGCATAATCAATTAAATCGTCACGAGAAGCAGGCCAAGGCGCGTCTTCTAGGGATAGGGCTAATTCTAATGTCCAATACATCTATATAAAAAATTAAGTAAGTGTTTTTGAGTCGCTTTAGTCTTGGGTAACTTGGTGGATGATTTTGATTTTTGACCTAGCTTCATTTAATACCTCCTTACCAAAAACAATTCTATAAAACACTAAATTGATAAATATTATGTGATCAATGCTTTTGCAGAACGAATGACCTTTCAAAAAGTTACCCGTTCTTCTAGTTTCTTGACGCAATTTTTTGCAAAAGTAACATTTTGAACTTCTAAAGTCAAGCAGCTTCTCTTGAACTATTCACTCCAATGAGTATGCCAGAAATAAATAACTTCAAATCAGGCAATTATGTTACATTTAACAAAATGCCAATCCCTATCTTTATAACACCCAATAAATGTAATTTAATTCGAGTAGTCCTAAAGCCCGTCGAAACTAGATTTAAAGTCTTATGGTTATGGAACCATATTCCTTTTAAGTCGTGTTTCTCAAAATTATAATAACCACAATTTTAGTCTTTAATAGACCAACAGATGAATGAAGACAACAAATTTTTATTTTTAATAAGAAGTTTTTCAAATAATTGTAGCTACCCAAAATTAAAAGGTCGATTTTAGAATTTTACCGTCTTTTATAATTCCAGTTCCCACTCCCCTTGCTCATTCTGAATCAATTGCCCATAGATAGATTTTCTATTTCGTTTATCGGCAACTTCTAAAAGGGTAAATTGTAAAGTTTTTTCATCTACCCATTTAGGGAGGACAGGTCGATAGTCTTCCAAAGCTTCTTCAAGAATAATAACCAATTCATTACCAACGTACCCAAATAATTGAATGCCCCTAAAATTGCCTTTATCGCCCCAGTCTGGATTTAAACAAGCGATATGTTCGCCATCTAATGAGGCTTTAGGGTAGCCTTTAGTTCGAGTGATTTGTCCAGTTTTATCATTGATTAATAAATAACCTTCTTGCGTACCATATTGACCATGTACGACGAAAGTGGCCATTTCTTTTAGATAATACCTGAATTGATAAATAGAATCTAACCCCGCATTATTTAAAATAAATTTATCTCCACTTAATAATTGAAAAGTGAGACTGCTACTCGTCTCTTTAACTAAAGAACTTTCTTTTCTCAATTCTCTGAAATGAGTTCGGTCAATGCATTTATTAGCTTGCGTCATCTTGCGGTCTTTCTGCAATTTAAAACAGTCATCATAAGGCGTTGGCGCTTCATCTACGCCGATTTTGTAAAACTTCACACCGCCGCCATAGACCCAACCTTCTTGCCCACTTTTAGTGGAAATTTTTAACCAAGGTTCATCAAATAAAGTACCTCGAAGACTTATCTTTTCTGTGAAGTCGGAGCGTTCATTTAAAAAGGTTAAGGCATCGCCCTCTTTTAGTGCCGCTACCATTTCGCTTTGAGTCGTCGGTTCTGCCCGAAGCCTTAATTTATCGACCCACACATATATTTCAATACTAGTCGGTTTTTCTACTTCAACGACTTCGGGTACTGTTGTTTCTATATTTTTTGAGGTTTCCGCTGGTGTATTGTTTGTTTCTTTGCAGGCAAAGAAGAGCAAACAAAACATTAATAAGGTATTAACATCTAGTTTAGACATTTTTAAGAAAGTTTTTGCGTTTGCATTAAGCATAGAAGCATTTACGCTTTTATAACTTAAAATAATTGAGAGAATGAACAAATTTAGAAAAACGATAATAGAAATTGTTTATTTTGCGATGCTAAAATCAAATAAGATGCTCATCATTAGAAATATTATTTGTATACTCCTTTTGTCAGGTACAAGTTTACTTGCAGGAGATAAGAATATAGAAGCCTATATTGACCAATACCAGGCGATTGCTATTAGTGAAATGGAACGATCAGGCGTTCCCGCTAGTATCAAATTGGCGCAAGGCATCTTAGAATCGAATGCAGGTAGAAGTACATTGGCAAGAAAAGCCAATAATCATTTTGGGATTAAGTGTGGTAGTAGATGGCGAGGCAAAACCCATTACCGCAAGGATGACGATTATAAAAAAGGAAAATTAGTCAAATCTTGCTTTAGAAGTTATAAAAACGCTAGACGTTCTTACACTGCTCATTCCGATTTTTTATTAGACAATAGTCGGTATGATTTCCTATTTAGGTTAAAAAAGACAGATTATAAAAAATGGGCAAAAGGGTTAAAAAAAGCAGGGTATGCAACTAGTAAAACGTATGAGAAAAAATTAATTCGAATAATTGAGGCGTACAAATTATACGAATACGATAGGATGTCTTCTGGTGATGAAGTGGTTGAAAACAAAAATAAGCCAAAGCTACCAACCAATATTTTTTATATCAATGATGCGAAGATGACTTTTGCAAAAGTAGGAGAAACCCCTGCAATGATTGCCAAAAGAACTAAAACGTCTGTCAAGCGAATTATAAAATATAATGAAGGCATTCAAGCCGCTAATGAACCTTTAGCCGTCGATGCCAAAATTTTTATACAAGAAAAAAGAAATAATTTTAGAGGTAAGCAGAAAGTACACCTCGTCAAAAAGGCAGAAAGTATGTATGACATTGCTCAAACTTATGGCTTATGCTTAGAAAAATTGTATAAAAAAAATAAAATGTCTACTGGAACACAGCCTGCAATAGGTGCAGCTATTACGATTAGAGGAAAGGCTAGAAAAAAACCTAAATTAAGAAATGGTAAAATAAGCACTCCGCCAAAGCCTGTTTTAATAGAGACAAAAGAAGAAGTAGCCGAGGAGAAAGAAACAAAAACAGAAAAAACAGAAGACTTTATCCCTGTCTTAACACCTACAAAAGAACAACCAGCTACCGAATCAACTGTACCAGAAATAACTATTCCAGCAGAAAATAAGCCAATACCAACCACAGAGAAACCGACAAGCATTGAAACAAGAAAATACCACACGGTCATTAAAGGGGAGACGTTATGGCGCATTTCTAAAAAATACGGCATAACTGTTGAGGCTATAAAAGCATTGAATGGCTTAAAAAATAATATTATTTCAACAGGAACAAGGCTTCGAGTTGAATAATATTGGTAAGTTGTTTAATATTGTTTGTATTCTTCAATCCCTCAACAATTCAATCCTTTTACTTATGACAAAACAATTATTTCTTTTATGGACTCTTTCTTTTAGTGCTTTTACCTTAACTGCTCAGACTTTTGCTTGGGGAGTTAAAGGTGGTTTATTAGTAGGCATACAGAAATGGGAAAGTTTGCAGCAAGACCCTTTGCTCAAATATCAAGGGAGCATGTTTATTGAATCTGTTCCTGAAGATAATTCCTTTGCTTTATATGGTCAAGCTGGCTTACATTTAAAGGGCAGTGCGATTAGAAATCAACGTTTCCTCAATAATAATGGTCAGATTTTTAATCAACCAACGACAGAATTTATTTTTAGAAATTTATCGGTTGTGCTGGGAGCTAAACAAAAATCTGATTTTGGGGCTACAGGTAAAAAATTCTACTCTTTTGGTATCCGAGGCGATTACACCTTAAGTACTAATTTAGCAGATTTACAAAGTGGCCAGTTAATAAGTATTGCCTACCCTGTCGATGCTTTTGTCCGAAAGTTTAATTATGGCGTATCTGTCGGCGGTGGTTTAGAATTCCCTTTTACAGAGTTAATTGGCGCTATTGTCGACTTATCTATTAACCCCGACGTTTCTTTCCAATACAGACAACCTGCTCTGGGTAATGTCCCTAGTCCTTTTGACCCTGGGCAAACAATTAGTGTACCCGAAAGAAGAATTGTGAACGTTAGTGTGGAATTAAGCGTAGGATTTCGTTTCTTGCGAAAAGTAGAATATATTGATTAACATAGGTATAAAGGCATAGAGGTACAAGGGTATAGAGGTATAAAAGTCATTCGCTATTTATCTTCCCCTTTGCCCCTTTACACCTTTACACCTCTACACCTATTAGAAAATGTCCGCAATATCCGTAAAAGGTTTATCTGTTTCTTTTGACCGTAAAAGGGTTTTAACCAACATCTATTTAGAGATAGAAGCTGGTAAAATTTATGGCGTTATTGGACCCAATGGTGCGGGAAAGTCCACTTTATTTAAAGCTATTTTAGATTTATTAGAAGTGGATAGTGGTACAGTGAAAGTAGAAGGAAAGCCCATCGAAAAGATGCGAAAAAAAGTGGTGTATGTGCCTCAAAAAAATGATGTAGATTGGCAGTTTCCCGCTACGGTTTTTGATATTATTATGATGGGACGGTATCCACATAAAAAAGTATTCCAACGACTCAATAAAGACGATAAAGAGATAGCAATGCAAGCTTTGGAGGAAGTTGGGATGACTGCTTTTAAAGACCGTCAAATTGGGGAGTTATCGGGGGGACAACAACAACGTGTTTTTATCGCTAGAGCTTTATGCCAAGAATCAGATATTTATTTTTTAGATGAGCCATTTGTCGGTGTAGATATGACGACGGAAGCAAAAATTATTCAAATTTTAAAACGCTTAGCGCAAGAAGGAAAAACCTTATTAGTGGTACACCACGATTTAGCAACCGTTAAAAAATATTTTGATAAAGTTATTTTACTCAACCAGCGCATGATTGCCTACGTAGATACCGAAACGGTATTTAACGAAGAAAATATTGCCCGTGCTTATGGCGGACAATTGCCTGTTTTACACAAAATGGGGAATATTTAATACGAGTTGCGAGTTGTGGGTTACGAGTTATTAACCCGCAACCCGCAACCCGCAACTCATACACAACATGAAATTAGAAGATTATCCGTTTCAAATAGATTGTACCGTCAGATGGGGAGATATGGATGCCAATGGTCACGTTAATAATACGGTTTATTATCGCTACTTTGAAAATGCTAGGGTGGAAATTTTTCAAGAATTAATTAAAGAAAGGCCACAAACCCAAATAGGACCTGTGCTAGCTTATATGAATTGCCATTTTGTAAAACCCATTAGCTTTCCTGATAAAGTTATCGTCGGTACAAGAGTAAAATCTTTGGGCAGAACGAGTATCGTTTTGGAACACTTAATTCATAGTGAGCAAGTTGGGGTTGCTGCACATGGAGAATCGGTCATCGTTATTTTTGATTTTGATTCTAAACGAAAAATACCTTTGCCTTTTGCTTTAAAAGAAAAGTTGTTAGGTGTTTAGTGCTCAATGAGTAAATGAGTGGATGAGAAAATAAAGGCAGTTATATTTAATGAACGTACCTTCTATTGATGCATTTAGAAATTTAGCTATTTACTCACTTCGTCTTAGTTAGACTTTTGGTTATTGTCCCATGCCTATTTATTAGTTGTCTAATTATATTAAAATGAACAACCACAATTCCCTGTTTTTCCTATTGTTAGTTTGCAGTTTTTTTTCTTGTGCTAACATAAAAAGCATTGCCCCCTCCACTAAAAAAAAGCTTTCTTTTGAAGTTACGCTTCCCACTTCGCTTAGCGACCAAGCATTAGATGGTCGATTATTGCTATTAATTTCCAAGAATAACGACGCAGAACCTCGCTTTCAAATTGCGGATGGGCCAAATTCTCAATTGGCTTTTGGGATAGATGTAGAAAATTTTGGTGGAAATAATACGGCAACTTTTGACGCTGCTGTGTTTGGTTATCCACTAAAAAGCATCACTGATATTCCGAAAGGCGAATATTATGTACAAGCCTTATTACACGTCTACGAGACATTTAATCGGGCAGATGGGCATGTCGTTAAATTACCGATGGATAGAGGAGAAGGGCAGAAATGGAATCGAGCGCCTGGGAATTTATATAGTACTCCGCAAAAAATCATCATTGACCCTATTCAAAATCCAAGTATTCAAATAAATTTAGACCAAAAAATTGCGCCCATAGAGCCACCAAAAGACAGCAAATACATCAAGCATATTAAAATAAAGAGTGAACTATTGTCTAAATTTTGGGGCCGAGATATGTATTTAGGCGCACATATTCTATTGCCAGAAGGATTTGACGAACATCCAGAAGTCAAATATCCATTAGCGATTATGCACGGGCATTTCCCTTATGATTTTGGTGGTTTTAGAGAAACGCCGCCTGACCCTAATTTAAAACCCACTTTTAGCGCCCGTTTTGGTATGGATGGTTATAATGTACGGGAACAGCAAGAAGCTTACGATTTTTATAAACTCTGGACAAGCCCTAAATTTCCAAGAGTTCTAGCCATTAAAATCCAACATGCCAACCAATATTATGATGATTCTTATGCCGTGAATTCCGAAAATTTAGGCCCTTATGGCGATGCCATTACCTATGAATTGATTCCGCATATTGAAAAACAATTTCGAGGCATAGGCGAAGGTTGGGCTAGGTTTGTGTATGGAGGTTCAACGGGTGGTTGGGAAGCACTAGCCGTGCAAGTAAAATATCCAGAGGAATATAATGGCTGTTATGCGGCTTGTCCTGACCCGATTGATTTTCGGGCTTACTGTTTAGTCGATTTATACAAAGATAAAAATGCTTATTTCTTGGAAAGTGATTTCAAAAAAACGCCTCGCCCGATGCACCGAGATTATTTAGGGCAAGTCAATTCTACTTTGCAAGATGCGAATTATAGAGAATTGGTATTAGGCACTAAAAGTCGGTCTGGTCAACAATGGGATATTTGGGAAGCCGTTTTTTCTCCAGTCGGAGCCGATGGTTATCCAAAAAGAATCTGGGATAAAAAGACTGGCAAAATTAATCCAACCATTGCCAATTACTGGAAAGAAAATTATGACTTGACTTATATTATGAAAAGAGATTGGCAAACCATTGGCCCAAAACTCAAAGGAAAAATCAATATTTACTGCGGCGATATGGATAATTATTACCTCAATAATGCCGTCTACTTAGCTGAAGATTTTTTAGAAAGTACTTCCGAACCTTATTATGATGGCGAAGTAGATTATGGCGAACTGGCAGAACACTGTTGGAATGGCGACCATACCCAACCCAATGCAATTTCTAGATTGCGGTATCATGCTATGTTCATTTCTAAATGGGCTAAGGAGATTGAGAAGCGGGCACCTGAAGGAGTCGATTTGGAGGGGTGGCGGTATTGATTATTTGTTGAAGATAAAGAAAAATAAGGCAGAAATAGTAATCCTATTCCTGCCCTATTATTTAATAATCAACTGACTTGCTGTTATTTTCTAACAACTATTTTTTTAGTCGTTATCTTATCACTAGTATGTATTTGTAAGAAATAAACACCAGAATGGAGTGCTTGTAAATCCAATTGTTGAGTGCTTACATTTCCCTGATTTTGTTGTGCTATGACTACTCGACCTGCAACATCTACGATTCTTAAATTAACAGGTGTATTTCCTTCTCCATTTTCCCATTCAACGGTTAAAAATTGACTGGCTGGATTAGGGTAAGCATTAAAAGTTATCGCTTTGGTAGGCTTAACTTCTAAATCAATAGCAGGTCCATTCGTATTATTAACTAGCCAAGGGGCTGGTTCTTCTTCATACATTTTAAGTAACTTTCCATTATCTAAGTCGGTCAAATAAATACTCCCCCATTTATCAATTGTTATACCTCCTGAACGACCAAGTTTCTCCACAAGGGTAGTAATGGTTTTACCATCTCGACTAACTTTGGATATTTTAGCAGTATTTGGTTGCCACCCTGGAAAAGGTTGAAAACCAAAGTTACCGAATTCAAGTGCATGAATTTCTTTAGAGCCTGCATCATAATGAATATCTGTTAATCTACTTAATCCACTAGCATGAGTGGTTAATCGTCCCCATTGGTCTAGCTGATAAATTTTAGCAGTTTTGTCAGGAAAAGGGAAGCCAGTCAAAGTAGCAATAAAAAAAGTCCCTTTACTGCCAGCCACTATTTTGGTAGGCACCGCATCTATCATTGGAGGACCAACAGGTGATGGATTCTCAAGTTGAGGAAACTTGGCAAAGACCGAATGTTTTCTCTTTTTGGTAATTTGAATAACCATATTTGACCCAGCATCAGTTACATACCAATTGCCTTTTCTGTCTAATGCCATGCTATAGGGATTACTGTTGACCACGCCTGCCTGAGCCTTAACGAAGGTAGATACATCAACAGATTCAATCGCTTCATCTATTGTATAAGGTTCATCAATACCTGGCTGAAATTTACGCAAGCTAAAAACCAGAATTCTACCAAACATAGGAGCAGGTCCCTCCCCAATCACTACGGCAATCTCATGCTTAGAAATTGGTAAAGTATGCCAAGCACCTAATACCTCTCCTCTGTTATCTAATCTGGAAGGAAGTCCTACGACAATTTGGTCTTTCCGACCATTCGGTCGAACAAGGAGAATACGGCCATCATTATTGCCTGTACCTGTTTCGGTTACCCAACTATTAGCAGCCTGGTCAACATAAACACCAAATGGTGCGTTCATTCGATGAGCGACGTGTTCAAAACGATCTACCTGAGCACATAGGGTAATCGTAAAAAGAGTGAATGTTAAGATTAAAAAATTAATCCTCATAGTTTTAAAAAATTTAAGGGGTTAAAAAATAAATTACATAATTCTAGATGTAGAAATAGGCCTATTTCTATTAATAATGTGGGGGGCAAAGTTTTAGCTATGCACCAAATATAGCGGTATTTTAAGCTGTTTTCCTAGTAATTTCCTGTTAATTTTGTTACTATATGTTGGTTTTTTTTATTTTTT
>CALFWI010000361.1 GCA_937928615.1 uncultured Saprospiraceae bacterium
ATATGCTTTTGATTGCTTGAATAAAGTACGGGCAGCAGGTATTAATGCAGACTTATATCCATCGCCTGCCAAGATGAAAAAGCAGATGAAATATGCCAATGATAGAAAAGCCCCTTTTGTGGCAGTTATTGGTAGTAATGAGATGGAAGCAGGAAAAGTGCAATTGAAAAATATGGAAACGGGGGAGCAGAGTTTGTTAAGCGTAGAAGAAGTAATTGAGCAATTATTTTAGTGTAAATAATCAAAATGCCATTAGAAGTTAGGAGATAAATTATTCAAGAAATATTTTAAATAAATGCTTAAAACACGGTCGTCTGGAGACGACCAGATATTGATTTCCAGTCTGGAGACTGAAAATATCGGTGAATTGACTTTGTCGAATTGACATTTCATCATTCATCGTTTATCGTTTATCATTCATCGTTAAAAAATATGCCACGATATAGTAAGCTAACAACCGTACAAGAAGACTTAGCCAACGGTTTAATTACCTGCGAACATCTAGTCGAATATTATCTAGACCGCATCAGCGCGACCAAAGATTTAAATGTCTACATAGAAGTTTTTGAAGAAGAGGTAATGGCACAAGCGAAAGCATTAGATGCCAAATATAAAAATGACCCCAGTTCCGTAGGGAAATTATTTGGAATGGTCATTTCCATCAAAGATGTTTTGTGTTATAAAGACCATGCGGTTACAGCAGGGGCAAAAATTTTAGAAGGTTTTAAATCTTTGTTTACTGCAACGGGCATTGAGCGATTATTAGCCGAAGATGCGCTTATTATTGGGCGAGTCAATTGCGACCAATTTGCGATGGGCTCTACGAATGAAAATTCGCATTATGGACCAACCAAAAATGGATTAAATCCTGATAAAATTCCTGGCGGTTCTTCTGGTGCATCCGCAGTTTCTGTGCAGATTGATACTTGTTTGATTGCCTTAGGAACAGATACAGGAGGCTCGGTTCGACAACCTGCTGCTTTTTGTGGCATTCTAGGATTCAAGCCAACCTATGGGCGCGTCTCTCGATATGGTTTATTGGCTTATGGTTCTTCTTTTGACCAAATCGGTGTCTTAGCCAATAGCATTGAAGATATTGCTTTGACTTTGGAATTGATGGCGGGTAGAGATGAATATGATAGTACGTCTAGCAGTCAAGCTGTACCGAATTATTCTGCCAATTTAAATTTTGGTAGAAAAGCAAAAATTGCCTACTTCCCTACCGCTGTAGAACATCAAAGTTTAAATGCAGACGTGCGCAATCAGACTTTAAATTTAATCAAACAACTGGATATAGATGGGCACACCGTAGAAGGAGTAGATTTTGATTATCTCGATTATATTATCCCTGCTTATTACGTTTTAACAACTGCAGAAGCTTCTTCTAATTTATCTCGGTATGATGGCATTCGCTACGGTTATAGAAGTCCGAATGCAACGAATCTAGAAGAAACCTATACCATGTCTCGCACCGAAGGTTTTAGTACAGAAGTAAAGCGTCGAATCATGTTGGGGACTTTTGTATTGAGTGCAGGCTATTATGATGCCTATTATGGCAAAGCCCAAAAAGTACGTCGATTAATCGCTGAAAAAACAGCCGAAATATTTAAGGACTACGACTTTATTTTAATGCCAACTGCCCCAGGCCCAGCTTGGGATATTAGTGCGGTGAATGATGATCCTGTGGCGATGTATTTAGCCGATATTTTTACGGTACAAGCAAATATGGCGGGGATTCCAGCTATTTCTATTCCTTTGGGTGAATCAGGCGGTATGCCGATTGGTGTGCAGTTGATGGCGAATAAATTTGAGGAAGGGAAGTTGTTAGCTTTTTCTAAAGAACTTGTTTAATTCAGGTTCATAAGTTATTAAAGAGGAAGTCGTCAGGAGACGACTAGATACGGATTCCTAGTCTGGAGACTAGAAATATCGGATATTATGCAGCTATTCGATGTTTCTAGTCTCCAGACTAGAAACGGATATCCGCAGGTCTCCTGACCTGCATTGAAAATTAGAGATTTACTAAATTCTGAAAATTTAGCAAATCGGGCAACCGAATCATTTAAACAACTTATCCAAAGTCTCCTGCGTCACCAAATCCTTTTTATAAACCAATTCCCAACCAGAGTTCTCTACCATAAAAGCCATCATTTCCAAAGCTTGATTGCCTTGTTTCTTAGCACTTTCCAGCAACTCACTTTCCGTCGCTTTTTCCATGATAAACTCCTTCGCATTGGCATTCAATTTATTATAATCTTCTTTTGTGAAAGCGTTAAAAGTTCCTTCTGTTATATCGTAATAATCTAAAGTATGGTCGATAGAAATAATACTTGGTTCAGGTAGTTTGCTAATGACGATTTGCTGTTTTTCTGGTAAAGCCTCAATCACCATTTCTTCTAAATCATACCCAATTGATACTTTTGCCTTCACTCGAATCAATGCCTTTTTTCTAAAAAAACTAAAGTCATAGCCCCAATAATCTTCATAGTCATAGACCTCTGAAAAATGTCCTTCTACGGTTACTAGTTTATAGACATTTTTAACTTTCTCCAATAAAACTTGGGAATTCTCTTTCGCTTTTATTTCATTCCAAGTGTAATATTTTTTGGTTAGGAAAACACCACCACCAAAGAATAGGATGAGGGCTAAAGCGATTAATACTTTTTTCATAGCAAAAATGGTATTAGGAATGATAAACGATGAATGATGAACGATAAATTCGTCAACTATTGCATAAGCTAAAATAACTGAGATACCATTCAACTACAATATAAAATAGATGAATATAGATAGATTTTCTACTATGTATGACTATTTTTAAGTAACAAGGAAAGCCTAAATTGAGTATTTATCATTCGTGGGGGCTTTAAATTCGTGGGGGAAATCAAATACTATTTTATCCATTACTTAGCAGGACTCGTAAACTTAGAGTCCTTAATCCGAAAACGCCAATTCCAAAGCGCGCATTCTTCCGCATAATCCACGCCAACTCTAGGACTAGCAATAATATCCTCTTCCTTTATTTCAATCCCTCTATCTTCAATCCAAATAGGACTATTTGTTGAGACTAAACTACTCCCTGTCCATTTTTTCGTAATGCCCAAAGCTTTACTCATAACGCCTGGGCCGCCTGTTAATTGTCGATTGGCTTTATTTTTGCCTCGTCTCTCTAACATGAGTGCCGTATTATCCAAAGGTTCAACAGCA
>CALFWI010000362.1 GCA_937928615.1 uncultured Saprospiraceae bacterium
TGCTCACTATCCAATAAGCCTTCATCCATATTCACATCAATCACCTGTGCGCCACCTTCTACTTGGTGTAAAGCCACAGATAAAGCCTCATCCAAAGCCCCCGTTTTAATCAAACGAGCAAATTTTCGAGACCCCGTAACATTCGTTCTTTCTCCAACATTAATGAAATTCGCATCAGGGCGAATAATCAAAGGTTCTAAACCACTTAACATTGATAGCTCAGATGGTTCAGGAATTGGGCGAACGGTTAATCCTTCTACTGCATTTGCCATTGCTTGAATATGATCAGGCGTTGTTCCACAACAACCTCCAATCAAATTCACAAATCCAGAATTGACAAAATCTTGGATATAGGTTTTCATTTCGTCGCTATCTTGGTCGTATTCCCCAAATTCATTTGGCAAACCTGCATTTGGATAAGCGTGGACATTCGTATCGGCAATTTTAGCTAATGCCTCTAAGTGCGGACGCATTTCTTGTGCACCTAAAGCACAATTCAACCCAACACAAAATGGCTTGGCATGCATGATTGAAATCCAAAAAGCCTCAACTGTTTGACCAGAAAGCGTTCGACCACTTGCATCGGTAATCGTTCCTGAAATCATGATCGGCAATTTCCTGCCTTTTTCTTCAAACACTGTTTCTACTGCAAAAATCGCTGCTTTAGCATTCAGCGTATCAAAAATGGTTTCAATCAAAATAATATCTGACCCACCATCCATCAATCCTTCCGTCTGTGTTTTATAAGCCGTCACCATTTCATCAAAGGTCGCCGCTCTAAAACCAGGATTATTGACATCAGGCGAAATAGACAAAGTTCGATTGGTCGGTCCCAGCGCACCTGCTACAAAACGAGGTTTGTCTGGATTCTTAGCGGTATATTCATCACAAGCTTTTCGAGCAATCTTAGCAGATTCAAAATTAATGGCATAAGCCTGCGCTTCCATCGCGTAATCTGCCTGTGCGATAGTCGTTCCACTAAAAGTATTGGTTTCTACAATATCCGCTCCCGCATCCAAATAAGCTTTGTGAATTGCTTCAATAATATGCGGTTGCGTAATAGACAAAATATCATTATTGCCTTGAATGTCCTGTGTCCAAT
Source organism: uncultured Saprospiraceae bacterium (assembly GCA_937928615.1). Lineage (GTDB taxonomy): Bacteria > Bacteroidota > Bacteroidia > Chitinophagales > Saprospiraceae > JAFMDF01. The sequence goes on from CALFWI010000362.1 coordinate 1,103, forward strand.
CCTTAAATTGTTCACCCCGATAATCGGCTTCTTCTAGTTCGTATTGCTGAATCATCGTGCCCATGGCACCGTCCAAAACAAGGATTTTCTCCTTGATAATTTCCGTTACAGATTTAGTCATTTTTTTTGTGGATTGATTGAATGGTTAAATAGTAAAGCCATACCGAATTGGTCGATATAGAAAATTTTGTAAAAATATTAGGTAGCTTATGGAAAGTTAGATGTTGTAAATCTTAGATGTTGATTTACGAGATATATTAACAGATTGTTTTGGGATTTGGTTTCGGAAGTGTAAAGATATACATTAGTTTTATAGTTTTGATAGTCAAAAACGGTTTATATTACAATAAAAATCGTAAATTTATCATAAAATGCTTTTTGTTAAAAAAATGAAAATCAATGCTAATTCGATTTGTCGTTGAAAACTTTAAATCTTTTAAAGAAGAAACAGACTTTAATCTGTTGACGGGTAGTGTTACTAAACACGGCGAACATGTATTTGAAACAAAGCAAGGGATAGAAATTTTACCCATCTCTATAATTTACGGAGGAAATGCTAGTGGAAAAAGTAATTTGATTAAAGCCATTGCTGATGCTCGAAGGATAATAACAGATGGAACTCATTCTAAGGATGATGGATTCGACGTTGATAAATTTGCTTTTGATAATTCAGATTCTTTTAATAGACCGACGAAATTTGAATTTGAATTCAAGACAGAAAAAGAAATTTATGCTTATGGAGTTGTTTTTAATCACTTTGAGGTTACAGAAGAATGGCTATACGTAATAGAAGGTAAAGAAAAGGATAAATTATTGTTTAAGCGAGATAGTTCAGGAATAACATTTTCGAATGAGTTGGAACAAAACGAAAAAGATAAGCAATTCTTGGAAAATGAGGTGCGTGGATTACGAAAAAATCAATTGTTTCTCACAGAGGCTTATGCACGTGAAGTAAAGTTTTTCGATGATGCACATGAATGGTTTCAGCATCTTTTAATTATTTTTCCCGAACAAAAATTTGGTAAAATTCATTCTTTGTATGACGAATATTTACTAGATTTTGCTAATAACTTATTGTTGATTGGAGATACGGGTGTTTCTTTAGAAGTAAGGCAAGTAAACTATGAAAAGTTAATAAGTGACAATCCTGATATTCGTGACTTAATAAATAAAAATCTTTCTGTAATGAGGAAAGTTGGTTTAGGTGTGATTTCTACAAAAGGGATAGTTTATAGTATATTTTTTAATCAAGATTCCCAAAGAAATGAAGCCGTAAAACTAATGTCTATTCATCCTAATAAGAATTATGGAAATACACTATTTGAGACTTTTATGGAATCAGATGGAACTCAACGATTGATAGATTTAGCAGGTGTATTATATCCCGCAATATATAAAAATAAAGTAGTAATCATTGATGAAATAGACCGTAGTCTTCACCCTTTGTTAGCTAAAAAATTAATTGAAGTTTTTTTGCAAAAAAGAATAGAGAATGGAGGAACAGGGCAGTTAATTTGTACGACCCATGAAGATTTAATAATAGACATGAATCTTTTGCGTTCTGATGAAGTTTGGTTCGTGCAAAAGAATGATGAAAGTATCTCAGAAATTTACCCACTAAGTGATTTCAATGTAGACAAGCATAATATTGATATAAGGATGGGGTACTTAAATGGACGGTTTGGGGGGATTCCGCAAATAAAAGAAAAAGCGGTTACTCGCTAGATTAAAGATTTATATAATGCCCAGAATAAACAGGAAATACAAAAAAAGGAATGAAGATAATCATTTTCGCACTTTTACCTATAAATTACTTGTAGGTGAAGGACTCACCGAAGAACAGTATTTTAATGGATTACTGTCTATTATTGATAAAAAGGAGAGACAAAGATTTAAATTTAGGGTTCAGTCATATAAAGACGACGGGCGGACAGCGATTAAACATTTAGTGACGAATGCTGTAGAATTTAGAGGTAATTTTTCTGATTTCAAAAAAGGGCAGGACGAAATATGGGTGTTTTCTGATATGGATTTAAATAATGATGGGGAGTTAAATGCGGCAGCTATTGATTGTAAAAAGGAGAAAATGAATTTAGCTATAAGTACACCTTGTTTTGAAATTTGGTTACTACTTC
>CALFWI010000363.1 GCA_937928615.1 uncultured Saprospiraceae bacterium
GATACCCTTGAACAATATTTGATTACGGGTTCTACGCAACCAGATACGTTACCCTATTTACCTAGCCCTACTTTTACGATGCCAACGAGTGCTAATGCGGCTATGTTTGATGCAGCCAATAATCGACTGGCAATAAATATGGTACAATCGTTAATGAATTTTAATTTTGATATTTTACATAATGGCGTTAGTTGTGGCGTAACAGGAACCACAAATTTATCTTTTGAAAACTTACCAAGTACTTTTTTAGCCTGTAAAGGAAATATGCAAGTAACGCTGTTGAGTGGCTGTCAATCTATTATGAAACCATCCATGTTATTAGCGACGGATATAGCTTGTGATGCAGGATACACAATTGGAATAGTTGGTGGAACAATGGGCGATTCCCTTATTTTAGATGCCGCTTATGCTAACCAGACAATAAATGTCATGGTGACCAATCCACTAGGAAATAGTTGTTGGACGAGTATTTTAGTACAAGATAAAACGGGGCCACAGTTGATTGCTAGAGATACTTTTGTCTACTGTACACAAAATACAAGTCCTGATTTATTAGGATTCCCAACTGCAGTTGACGATTGTGGAGGGGCAGTAACGTTTACTTATTTAGATTCAAATACTCCTGGGGGAAATTGTGGTTTAGATCCAAGTAACCCAGATACAATGAGTATCACAACTCGTATTTTTACAGGAACAGATCAATATGGAAATACAGGTACAACTACTCAAAATATCTATATCTTAAGACCGACCATGGCAAGTGTTAGATTTCCTGCTTCCTTAACAGGGAATAATGCACTTCAATGTAGTTCGGCACAAACAGACCCAGATTCGACAGGACGACCATTTTTCGCAATTAATGGAGATACTATTTTAGTAGAAGCTATTTGCAAATTTGGAGTTGATTTAGATGAAAAAATATCAAGTTTAGGCTGTAGCGGTAAATCGAGAATTATTAGAACTTGGACCGTATGGGATTGGTGTCATATAAGTGCAGGAAATGCAGTGCAGTCCGATACACAGGTGATAGATATTATAGATACAGTTGCCCCTACTTTTGATAGCATTCGATTAAGTGATTTACAAGTATTAACAGTTTCACCGCATAAATGTATGGCAAATGTTAGACCACCGATTCCACAAAATGTGGCAGATGTATGTAGTGGGGCAACTTATCAAATTTTAGGACCAACAGGAACCATTTATAATAATCCATTAGATTCTTTTATCAACGTTCCTTTGGGCGTATCGCACACGTTAGAATACATTTTTTCTGACAGTTGTGGCAATCAGGTTAGAGATACCCTTAATTTTCAGTTAGAAGATATTACTGCACCACTTGCATTAGCAGAAGATTTAACAGTAAATTTAGTAGATGGAGCGGGGAATACGTGGGTATATGCTTCTGCTTTTGATGGCGGTAGTACGGATAATTGCGGCGAAATTGATAGTATCTTAATTTCTTCTGATGGTGTAATTTTTGAGGAACGAATAGCTTTTGATTGTAGTGATATCGGTACAAAAATATTAACGTTAAAAGTAGTAGACAAAGCAGGAAATACCTCCACGGCTGCCAGAGAGGTGACTATTACGGATACAGGTGGACATTGTCCAAGTGCGCCTTGTGTAACAACAGCAGTCTTAGATTCGGTAGTTATTGGATTACCTACTTGTGATGATAACACGGATGGTCGTATTAGTATCTTTGCACAAGCACCAACTGGGGTCGAAATTGAATACAGTATTGATAGCGGGGCAGTCTTTTTAAGTAATACCTCCGTTTTTAATAAGATAGGGCTAGGCGAAGTTCGCTATGTATTTATCAGAGAGAAAAATCAACCTGATTGTTGGATTCCTTATTCAAATAATCCTATTTCTATTACTGATTGCGATATCTTAAGTCCGAGTCTAACTGGAAACATAGCAGGTCATATCCAAAACGAAAAAGGCGACATGGTAGAAGCTGTTAATATCAGTATAGGAGGCTACGAAATGGCGCCAGCCACAACGGGGACGAACGGAACTTTTAGTTTCGAAGAAATTCCATTAAATGGCAATTATATGATTACGCCAGAGAAAGATATGAATTATGCGAACGGCATTACTACTTTTGACATTGTTTTATTGAGTAAGCATGTGCTAGGCATAAAGCCATTAGATTCGCCTTATAAAATGATTGCGGCAGATGTGAACCATTCAGGATCAATTTCTGCTTATGATATGGTGCTATTAAGACAAGTTGTTTTGGGAATGAAAGAAGATTTTCCTAATAATACTTCTTGGCGATTTATTGATGCCAATTATGAGTTTCTAAATTCGGCGAATCCATTTATAGAAATATACCCTGAGGCCTATGAGATTACAAATCTGGCGGAAGATATGATGACTTTAGACTTTGTGGCAGTGAAAATAGGGGATTTAAACAACTCTGCTGCGGCTAATCAATTTATGACGGCAGAAAGTAGAAATACGACAACCGCTTTAAATTTTGAAATAGCTGAACAAGTGAAGAAAGCTGGAGAGACGATAACTGTTGATTTTAAAGCAAGTAATTTTGAAGAAATCTTAGGCTATCAATTTGGCGTTGATTTTAATGGGAATGCACTAGCCTTTGAGCAGCTGCTAATTGGAGATAAGCTGAGTTTTGAAAATTTTAACTTATCTATGCTACAAAGAGGGGTCATTACAACTAGTTGGAATGAGGCGGAAGCAATAAATATTGCCGCTAATGAAGTATTGTTTAGTCTTGTTTTTAAGGCGAAAGAAAATCTTCGATTAAGTGAAGTGATTCAATTAGGCTCAAACATTACACCAGCAGAAGCTTATACTGGAGCAGAAGAAATTATTGCGGTTAATTTAGAAATTGCAGCAGCAACCACTATAAATACAGGCATCAAATTATACCAAAATAAGCCAAATCCATTTACAGGAGAAACGTTGATTGGTTTTGATTTGCCAGCTGCTTCTACTGCCACTATGACTATCTTAGATATGTCTGGGAAAGTAGTCAAAATAATCAAAGGAGCATATAACAAAGGTTATAATCAACTGCTAATTGATGGAAAAGCATTTACAGAGCATGGTATGTTCTATTACCAGCTAGCTACACAGAATGGAATAGAAACCAAAAAGATGATTTTACTAAAGCAATAATAAGATAAGAAGAATGGTGGACAGGATAGGTTTATTTAAAGCTATCCTGTTGCCTATAACTTAAGTTATGAATTGATACTTAAATCCTATCATTTTACAACACGCTGTACTTTTTATTACCTTATTTTTCTACGACAATCCAATACCAAAACATTTTTCCAAAAAGAACTAATGAGCGTGGAATAATAAGAACCTATTATTTTTCTTTGCTCAATTCGATTTTTTACAAAATCGACCTTAAAAATTAATGGTAATAAAATGTAATATGAACCGATCAGGACGATGATGTCTTGGTCGGTTCTTTTTATTTTACGTTCTAAAAAACATTTACTTGATAATGATTATTAGGGAGATAAAATAATGTTAATTATTTTTAATTGTGTAAAATGTTGATTATTAAGATATTGAAAAATTTAGAGCAAGTGGGTTTTGAATAAATACAAGACGTATTAAAAGTTGGCATAATATTTACAAATAGAGTAGTATAGTTCTTATACATCATTATTTTTATAGCCATTATCATTTATCTAATACGGAATGCTAAACGATAAACAATGAATGATCAATTATATTTTATGGTTGACAAATTCATCGCTTATTATTTATAGTTCATTGTTTTATAATTGCTAAAAAAGCCAAATTCTAATACATATTATTTTTTGGCATAATGTTTGAAAATGTATAAAGTGTAACGAGTTAAGTTACAAAGATGAATGATAAACATGCAGGTTTTTATTCATTTTAAAAGTACTATTCCATCCCTACAACCGTACCTTTACAGAAAAGGTAATAATAGCTAAAAATTAGCTAAACACACCCAGAAGAATACCATTGGTAAGCGCCAATCTAAGTAGCGAGATATCGCTATAAAGAAACGATTAGCGGCGACTATATCAATTCGGTACTACTAATCTCACACAAACAATAAAACAACCTTTAGCGGAAGGTGAAATAGGTGTAGCTTAAGCACTACAAGAGCCATTTCATGATTCCATATATATTTCCAATGTGAAGGACACTATGTCTATTGATATAGGCTTTCACAAAACCGATTCAAGTAGCCTTTGTATTGGTCATAGGACACCTATGACTACAAGATTTAAGTATTTTAAAAACGGTGATCAGTTGTCGATTATCAGTTAGTAATAACTGTAACTATCGACAATAGAGCACCAACAACCGACAACAAACAACCCAATAAATCCAATGAAACAAAGATTAAATTAACTGGGTGCATGATGAAAGTGTTGGGGTACTAGCTTAACCTATTTTAAGGAAGATTAAAAATAAATAAGCTTGCTTATCCCAACACTCTTTTTTCCTAGCAACCAAGTTAATACTACAATGTAAAGCACCGACAGTTAATGACAATTTAAGAGATTTAGACTACTAGAAATGAGTAAATATAACAACTTGTTTCAGGCAACCTGCAATTAAATTAGAGAAAGACTTTCCACGAATAAAAGATTAATTATTGATAGACTACTAGTGTTAAAGAAGAACCAATTTACCTGCTCCTAAGATGAGTAATGCTTTCCGCCTGTTAGGGTGGTCCATCCAACAAAATGATTCCCCGAATCATTTTATTGGCTCATGTTACGAACTGGTTAAATTATTAAGGTTTTGGACGATGGGTTTTGAACGGTACTTTATAGGATTGATACCGTTCAATTCCCCATCTTTTGATGAGCAATTGACAGTTGATAATAGAGCGTCAGATAAAAAATTGATGAAGAGATAGCCAAACGTGTCGGACACCTTTGAGGTGTCCGACACGTAATTATCAATTTTAAATCTGACTACCTAAAATAGTGTAAAATATTGATAATTAATACTTTATAACTAAGCGTATAATTAGGTGTAATCGTACAGATATAGACGTGTATAGATGAGTGATGCTATTATATTAATTACAAAATCGCTTCTTTCCAATACCATCAACTACTTAGTACATACAAAATAATTACGGACTATAATTCCTTTCTGCCCTAGCAATAAATCGGCAGCGTAAGGGGGTAGTCATATCGTATATAACAATATTTTTAGTTGGCTGAAAAGCTTAGTTATTGCTTTTGCAAGAGGTGTTTTCCCAATGCCTTATAGCTAGATTTTCAAAAGACTAATCATACTTTTTTTTATTTTTTATAACCACTTTTATTTTAGTTAAACCATAATTAACACACTTATGAAGTACACAAATTTTATTCCCATTGATTCAACCCAACTACGACATGAAGGTAGTTTAAAAAGGGTATCCACGCCAGCCAAAAATAATTGGCTGCAAAAAATTAGTTTAGTTTTTAGTTTTTTACTTTGTTTTTCTATCGGAGTTTTTGCCCAAGAAACTTGGACTGGAGCAACAGATGGAGATTGGACAAAAAATAGTAATTGGGCAGACAATACCGCTCCATTGAGTGGGGTTATTGCAGGTACTGGAGTTTTAACGATTAGTGCAACAGCGGCTAATCCGCCAACAACCAATTTGCCTACTTTGATTCTGGCAAAGCAATTAACCGTAATGTCGCCATTTACAATTCCTGCGGGAGCGACGGTTGAGATTGACGGTACAAGCTTAACCTCAAGTGGTGTAATCACCTCTTCTACAGGTAATTTGACAGTATTAGGTACATTGAACGTTGATAAGGCAAATATGAATGGCTTATTAATTGGTCAAGACGGTACGACGCTATTGAATTTAGGAATGGTAAATGTGACGAATTCAGGAGGAAATGGATTTCATTTAACAGGCTCAGGAGCATCTATCATGGAAGGTAGATTAACCATAGCCACTTCTGGAGATAATGGCATACAAGTAGATAATGGTACAGCAATATTTGATAGTAGATTAGATGGAATAATTACTATTACAGATTCTCATAATGATGGTATCTCAAATGCAGGATTAGTTGAAAGTTCTGGAGATATTAAAATAGATGGAACAACTACAGGAAATGGTATTACAAATACGCCAACAGCAAATGCATTTGTTAGCACCACAGCAGGAACTTTTATAGTTGACTCTTTAGGAGTAGTGATGATTACAAATGTAGCAGCAGACGGTATCCATACAAACGGTATTTTCACAAATGATGGAGGAGAGATAATGATTGGTGATGGTTCAGTAGGAAATGTAGGAGAATCAGGAATTGAGATAGCAGGCGGAACATTTGATAATTTTAGTACAGTTTTAGGTGGTGGAATTTTGACCGTAAATGGTACAACAGGAGATGGAGTTGTACTTTCAGGAACTTTGTCTAATGGAGTGACTGGAGATAGTTTAGGAACAATTACAGTAGATAATAATAATGGAAATGGAATTCAGGTTTTAGACGGAGGAACATTGAATAATGTAGCACATTCAAGCATCGTAGTAGGGATGAACAGTACGGTATTACCACAAATAGGATTATTGAGTGCAGGTACAGGAATGGTAAATAATATAGGAGGTACATTGACTTTAGATGGTTCAATTAGTGCGGCATCTATAGCAACACCATTGATGAATACAGGTGCATGTAATGTATTAGAAATTAATGGACCAACAGATTTTGCAGGAGGTTTAACAAACTCAGGTATTATTGTATCTACCGCACCAACAGGTACAGTTACAGCTAGCGGTGGCGCTGGTACTATTGTAAATACAGGAATCATTATTGACCCGAATAACTCTTTTGGTAGCACCTTAACGCCAAGTGCGTCTAGAGCAGCAGGAGCAGCAGTAGATAACACAGGAGGTATTATTATAGCGCCTTATTCAGAAGAATGCTATAAAGATACTTTAGACAATTTCTTGATTACAGGATTAGCAGACCCTTCTACCGCATCGCATTTACCAACTTCTCCATTTACGATGTTGGGGAATAACAATGCCGCAACCTTAGATGTAGCAAATAATAGATTGACGCTAAACATGATTCAGTCATTAATGAATTTTGACTTTAATATTACTAGCGGAGGAGCTACTTGTGCTAGAGGAGGAAGTGTAGCAATTAGTTTTGCAAATGTTGTTTCACCAGCAGTTGCTTGTAATAATAATATACAAGTTTCTTTAGATGCTAGTTGTTCAGCAGTTTTAACCCCTGATGTAATTTTAGAAGGAGATTATAATTGTTATGATGGATTTAAAGTAGAATTATTAGAAGGTGCCAACATAGGACAAGCAATGCTTGATGAAAGCTATTTAGGCCAAACAGTACAAGTAAAAGTAACCAGCCCATTAGGAAATAGTTGTTGGGGAACAGTAACAGTAGAAAGCAAATTACCTCCAGTATTGATTTGTACAGATACGACAATCATTTGTAATCTATCAACTGATCCAGCAATAATTGGTGGACAGCCAACTGCAATTAACGCTTGTAATAACACAGTTACCTTTACTTATGTAGATAATATTGAGAATTTCACTTGTAAGGCAGGGGTAGGAACTGCAGCTGATACCATTAGTAGAATTAGCAGAACTTGGAGAGGAACAGATGCTTTTGGAAGTACTAGTACTTGTGTACAAACTATTCACATCGTGAAACCTCAATTAGTACCTGCAGATATCGTATGGCCAGAAAATGATACCCTATACTGTGGTGATAACCCAATGGTAGAGCCAGAAATTACAGGATTCCCTAGAATTAAATTTAATGGAGATACGGTTAATATTAATCAATTTTGTTCTTTTGGGTTAAATTATAGAGATCAAGAATTTGCAACAAATTGCCCAAGCGAAAGAAAGATTTTAAGAACATGGACCATTTTTGATTGGTGTCGACCAAATATAGTAATAAGTAATGCTTTAGCACCTGGCGCACAATTAATCAAAGTAGTAGACACCGTTGGACCAGTAATTACTGATTTGCCAATTATCACAGAGATTAATGTATTCTTCCCTAATCAAAACAGTTGTACAGCTGATGTAACGGTACCACCAGTTGTTGTAAGTGATGTTTGTTCTGGCGAATCTATTACCGTAACCGTTTCAGCAGGGTTAAGTACGATTAATACAAATGGAGGAACCTTAAAGAATGTTCCATTTGGCACACAAACAATTACTTATAGAGCGACAGATGCTTGTGGTAATTTCAGTACAGCAACGGCAACAGTAGTAATTAATGATAATATTGCACCAACAGTAATTTGTAAGGAGAACATAGTTGTTTCTTTGACACAAAGTGGAACAGCACAAGTATTGGCAGAAGCATTTGATAATGGAAGTTATGATAACTGTCAATTAGATAGCATTAGAGTAAGAAGAATGGATTCTTGTGGAACGGCAATGGTGCTACCATTTGGAAGAGTAGTTGATTTTCAATGTTGTGATGTTGGACAAGAAGTAATGGTTGAATTAGCTGTATGGGATTCAGTAGGAAACTTCAATAGCTGTATGGTTAGAGTACAAGTTCAAGATAAGGTAACGCCTACGCTTACTTGTCCACCCGACATGACTGTTACTTGTGATACCAACTTAACTGATTTATCTATTTTTGGGCCAGCAGCCGTTACAGGCGGTGCATGTAATAACGCCTCTCTTAATCTTGTAGAAACTAAAGACTTAGACAACTGTGGTGTAGGAACAATTACTAGAACATGGACAGTACCAGGAACAACGGTTTCTTGTACCCAAACAATTACGGTAACTTTAGTACCTAATTCGACTTTTAATATTACTAGAATGCCACAACCTGAGATTGAAGTTCAGTGTAGCTCTGGTGTTGATATTGAGCAATTAGGACAAGATAGTTTACAAGTAGAAAGTTCAGGTTGTCAATTATTAGCAGTTTCTTATAACCAAAGAGTATTTAACACAACAGGAGAGTGTAAAGAAGTATTGAGAACTTGGGAGATTATTGATTGGTGTCAAAACCCAACAGCAACACCAGGTTTACCTGGTTACCAAGTAGTAACACAAGTAGTAAAATTAATAGATACTATTGTACCAACGTTTGTGAATACAATGGATACGATGATTGTCAATGCAGACCATGGACAATGTAGTGCAACCGTTACTTTACCTGCTTTTGTAGCAGTTGATAGTTGTGGCTTTACACCAACTGTAAGAATTAATGGATTGGTTACTGATACACAAAGTGGATTTGGTGCGCTAGTAAATGCAGCAGGCGGAACCGTTGTTCCAGATGTACCAGTTGGAACTTACAGCGTAATTTATACAGCAGTTGATTTTTGTAATAACAGCACATCTAGGCCATTAACAATTATTGTAAGAGATGATCAAGGACCAACGATTTTCTGTGATGATTTAGTAACGACATTAACTTTAAAAGCGGATGAGCCAGCAAGTAGTGATAACAGAGGATGGGTAACTGTTTGGGCATCTGATTTTAATTGTAAGATTACAGATTGTGATTTAACAGGAATGATGCAGACCTTAAGATTCCCATCACAAGGAATTGGTTTAACGACGCCTCCAGCAGATACTTCTTTTGGATGGACATTTAATTGTGCTTCTAGAGGAGAACAAGTAGGAGACCTTTGGGTGAAAGATGCTTCAGGTAATTGGGATTATGTAAGAGTAACAATTACAGTTCAAGATAACATGAATCTTTGCCCAGATATTAGCTTTAATGGTAATGAGTCAATGATTTCAGGAAGCATAGAAACAGAAGTAGGAGAAAAAGTGGATGATGTAACGGTAAGTATTGGTGGATATGATATGACACCAACGATTACTGGCTTAGATGGTAACTATGAGTTTGGAAAATTACCAAACAATAGTAACTATACGATTGCACCAGAGAAGAACATGGATCCATTAAATGGCGTTTCTACCTTTGACTTAGTGTTAATTAGTAAGCATATTTTAGGATTGAATCAATTGGATTCTCCATACAAGCAAATAGCAGCAGATATCAATCGTTCAGGAACAATTACTGCGTATGATTTAGTACAGTTAAGACAATTAATTTTGAATGTGACTACTGAATTTTCAAACAATGATTCTTGGAGATTTGTAGACGCGAATTATCAATTCGTTACCGAAAATGCAGCGGCAGAATCATTTACAGAAGTTGCAAGTATTGGTAACTTAACGGATAATACAGAAGCTCACTTTATTGCGGTAAAAATTGGAGATGTCAATACAACGGCTACTGCGAATAGAGGTTTGACCAGTAGTGAAGCTAGAACAACTAAGGGAACATTAGCTTTTGCAACTAAAGAAGTTGCTTTTAAAGCGGGAGAAATATTTAATACAGCCTTTAATCTAGTTAACCTAGAGCAAGTAGAAGGATATCAATTTACATTGAATGTTGATTTATCCAAAGTAGAAATTGTATCTGTAGAAGAAGGTGTTGCACAAGCGGCAAACTTTGGGAAACGAATGATGCAACGAGGACAATTGACAACTAGTTGGAATCAGGGAGCTGAAACGGTACAGCATGAAGAAAGAATGTTTAGTGTCACTTTAAGAGCGAAAGCAGCAGGTAATTTAAGTGAAGTTATCCACATTAGTTCTGAATTGACAACAGCAGAAGCTTATAATAAAGCGGGAGAAATTTTAGAGGTATCCTTAAATTTCAACGGAGGCAGTACTACAGAGAATGAATTTGCTTTACATAATAATAAGCCAAATCCATTTAAAGAAGTAACGACAATTAGCTTTGATTTACCAGAAACAGGAATGGCAAGATTAACGATCTTTGATTTCTCTGGTAGAGTAGTAGAAGCAAAAGAACAGACTTATCCAAAAGGATATAACGAAGTACAAATTGAAAAAACAGTATTACAAGGAAGTGGAATTTATTTCTACCAATTAGAAACTGCTACACATACTGCAAAAAAGAAGATGATATTAATTGATTAAATGAATCAACTTGGGTTTAATATATAGGATAGCATATTTCTAACATTTGTAAAATATTAAACTTAATTCATCTTAAAATTCAAATCCCTCTTTGGCAATACTGCTGAGGAGGGATTTTTTATTTAGCATATCTTGCCAAAAATTGACGATTATCCGTTGCCATACATCCGTTGCCAATCAATATATACAGGTGGCAACGGATGAATAGCAACGAGTTTGACGAGCTAGATAAAATATTATTTTTTTAATATCAATTTTTTATCTGACGCTCTATCTAATCTGGCTTCTGACAGTCCCAAAAGCTTTCAATGGCAATTTTCGGCCTGACTTCTGACGGCTAAAGAGTATCAATTTTCTATTCCATTCCTTCTAATTAATTGTCTTAAAAGGAATTTTAAGTAGGGAAAATACACCAGAATAGGAAAGAATAAAAAGGCTAACAATTTTTGTTATATTAATTTAAGTAATAATATGTTTAATAAATATTTAATTATAAATTTTTGTTAATGGGTTTTATAACTATCTTTGAATGCAAAGTGTAGGAAATAGGCGATAGTAAAAAATAATTTGATTCTTGAAAACCTCTAAATAACTATAGAGATAGTTTCTTTTTTCTACTTAAAAATTTTAGGGCAAGTGATGAAATAAATGGAGCCATTTTGATTTTAATTTAATAGCTTAAAATGCCGACGAACTGGAGGTGTTGGTCAATTAAATTAAAAAATAAAGGAAAATAGCTCAATTTATTTTCGCTCAATTATTATTTCTAGAAAGAAAACATCAAATTTATTTTTCGTAACTATTTTATTTGTACATAATTATACTATACACGAAAAATATAGGTAACTTATTAAGACTGACCTGTTTAATCTTGAATAAGTAGCCTTCCTTAAATAAAAAATAAAAGGAGCATAACCAATAAATTCTACTCAATAATGATTGAACCTACTAATAACATTCATAATATGAAGCTTGATAATAAATATATTAAAATTTAAAATTTGAAAATACCCTTTTTGGGGTATAAGATGAACCGATACCCTGTTGTATATTTGTTTCGTTAATTCTATATAACCCTATTAATTAACCCCGTAAATACATAAATGGAATAAAAATAACTACAATTATTAAGTAGATATATTACCCCCACTTTTATATATCATTATCTTTGATATATTATGATATGTCTTAACTGTTCATCCTAATTACCGCTACAAAAATTAAACTCTAATGAACTTTTCTGAAGTTCTAACTCATTATACATAGTAGTATCGCCATAATCGAGATCCGTAAGAAAAATAAGCACAATATATACGTTCAAATATAAGGAATTTGTAAACCTTCCTTTTATTTGATACGCTTCCCATGAATAATTCACTTAAACTATTACTTGGATATTATTACTTGTTAATCAAGTACTTATATACTCACATTTTTTTTGTTTTTGTAAACCTATAAAATTGAACACATGAAAAGATCGAATTCTACTTCGTGGTTTTTACGCGGATGGACAGTCCTATCCATGATGTTGTTTATGCTAGCTTCAAGTACAAGTGCGAATGCACAAGCGTACTGTACTATAGCTTGTAATGACAACTTACAAGTGTCTTTGGGCACAGACTGTAGAGCAAAAATTACTTATGACATGATTCTAGAAGATGCAGACAACTCTAGAACTTGTTCACCTAACGGACGTCAAGCGTTCGTTATTGTTGTTTTAGACCATGCCGATAAGGTAATTGCTGAGACAGGAACTGACAAAGATTACATTACCTGTGAAGATGTATTAGCTAATGATGGCAATACTTTCAGAGTTAAGGCAAAGCACTGGGCAACTGGTAACAATTGTTGGGGAACCGTAACAATTGAAGACAAGATTAAGCCTGTAATCGAATGCAAAGATGTAGAATTATGGTGTAACCAACCTTTCACTCCTGAATTTATTGAGTGTCATGTTGGAAGAGGTTTTGGTTATCCAAAAGTTACAGATAACTGTGACGAATTAAGAGCACCAGTATTCTACCCTAATCCTAATGGAGTAACTTGTCAACCAATTGCATTAACTCACAAAGATGAGGTAATTGACATTTCTTGTGTTGATGCTAACTACGCTGGTTATAGCGCAGTTATTAAGCGTTCTTGGTGGGCAGTTGATGCTTCTGGAAATGAAACACACTGTACACAAATCATTAAGTTGAAGCGTGCTTCTATTTCTGACATTAACCTTTCTGCTTCTCTTCCTAACTACACAGGTCTTCCAGGAGATCACCCTGCTATCTTATCTAAGAAAGGTAATGCTTGTAACCCTAATACTGATCCAGGATTAGTAATTGGTGGTAATTGCCCAGATGGAGAAGGTAACCAAGTTGGTGAAACGACTCGTCCAGGAGCTGGAGCTGGGTCAGGTGAGCCTACAGGTTTCCCTATGGTTCACGGTATTCCTGTTACTAAGTACAAGGCAGATGGTACTGATTTAAATATTGGTTATTCTTACCCTTGGGATTCTTATGGATTCTGTGAAATTAATGTAACATATGAAGATGACGTAATCCCAGTATGTGTTGGATCTCGTAAGATTATCCGTACTTGGAAATTAGTTGACTGGTGTACTAATGAAATTAGATATTACGACCAGATCATTAAAGTTGTTGATGCAGAAGCTTCAATAGATGGTCCTGGTGATATTGCTTTAATTACAAACACTAATACTAAAGCTTGTGAAGCAGACTTCAATATTCCTGATGGTAAGATTTGGGAAGCTTGTGGTGAAGTTGCATATGCTTATGTAAGTATTACTGGTTACAGATTAGTTTCGCATCCTTATGGTAGCTGGGCGGAAGAAGAGTATGAAGTATTATACAAAAGAGAAGGTAGAATTGTTGGTTCAGCAACTGGCGATCCTGTAACTATCGACTATGGTCGAGTTAAATTAGAAGGACCTAGATGTGATCAAGATTTCTCTAAATTTAGAGTAACTTACGAATATATCGACCACTGTGGTAACGAAGCGTCTCATCAGTACAACGTAACTGTTGAAGATAAGACTGCTCCAACACCAGTTTGTGATGAAGTGACGCAAGTAACTGTTGATAGAGAATGTGAAGCACACATTTTTGCAGAAACATTTGATGACGGAAGTCATGATAACTGTGACAAAGGACCTCTTACTTTCGCAGTAAGAAGAATGGACGTAGGTGGCGAATTTAAGCCTCACGTAGTATTCACAGAAGAAGATGTATGGAAATCTGCTGAAGGTACTCCTTGCATGGTTGAATTACAAGTAACTGACTGTCACGGTAACTCTAACTCTTGTATGGTAGAGGTATTTGTTGATGATAAAGAAGCACCAGTTGTAACGGTTGCTGATAAGACAATCACTTGTGATTTATTAGATAATAATGGTGTAATTGGTGAAGCATTAATTCCTGCTCCATCTGTACATGACAATTGCCCAGGATACACTATCGAAAGAACTGTTTCTGATTGGAGAAACGAATGTTACTTAGGTACTGTAACTTATACTTATGTTGCTACTGACAGACATGGAAACGTATCTGCTCCAGTTGATCAAGTAATTACAGTAATTGACAATACACCATTAGATGTTATTTTCCCTAATGATTACTTAGCACTTTGTACTGCTGAAGACGGAAGCGGATTCGGTGGAGCTTTAGATCCAGATGTAACGGGTAGACCAATTATTTCTGGTGACGATTGTGAATTAGTAGCAATTAGCTACGAAGATCAAAGATTAAACGTTTCAGATGATGCTTGTTATAAGATTGTTAGATACTGGACAGTAATTGACTGGTGTGCATACGATCCTAATCACCCATCTGAGGAATCAGTATTTACTTACGCTCAATTCATCAAAGTATTGGATCAGGTTGCTCCTAATTTAGAAGCTCCTGCTGACGAGAAAGTATGTATTGACGGAACAGATGATTGTAAGACAACAGTAGCAGTAGGTGCTCCAGAATATTCTGATTGTTCTTCTGATGTAAGAGTTAGAGCTGAATGGTCTTTCGTTGCTGACGATTGGTACTGTGGTTCTTCTACTTCTGGTGTAGTAGCTGATGCTTCTCAAGGATTTGTTACAGGTGCATTCTATCCTGGTGTTTTAACAGTAACGTTCATCGCTGATGACGGATGTAATAACGTAACGAAGGATGACGCTGTATATACAGTTGTTGACTGTAAGTTACCAACTCCTTACTGTAGAGACGGAATCAGAATTGAGAACATGCCTTCAACTGGACAAGTTGAGGTTTGGGCTACTGATTTAGACTTAGGTTCTTTTGACAACTGTGACGGATGTGCTAATGGTGCAGTAACTGTATCTTTCTCTTCTGATGTAAATGATATCGTAAAAGTATTCACTTGTGAAACTTTAGGTACTCAACAAGTTGAGTTATGGGTAACTGACCACGCTGGAAACCAAGATTTCTGCCGAACTTTCGTAATGGTTCAAGATAACCAAAATGGATGTAGCGGATCTAGTGATGCATCTGGTATGGCTGCTGTAGCTGGTAAGGTTGCTAACACGAACGGTGAGTTAATCGAGTCTGTAACAGTATCTGTTAACGGAGGAAATACAATGTCTGAAATTACTAGCGCTGCTGGTAACTACGGGTTTGAATTAAGTGTAGGTGGTGATTATACCATTACTCCTGTAAAAGACATGAACCCATTAAATGGTGTTTCTACTTATGACTTAGTATTATTACGTAAGCACGTATTAGGAACTGAATTATTAGACAACCCATATAGCTTAATTGCTGCGGATATCAATAAGTCTGGTTCTATTACTACATTTGATATGGTTGAATTACGTAAAGTAATTTTACAAGTGGTACCTACATTCGAGAACAATGATTCTTGGAGATTTGTAGATGCTAACTATAACTTCACTACTGCTAATACATTGGCTGAAAACTTCTCTGAAGTTTACAACATCAATAACTTAGCTAGTGATATGGCTATCGACTTCGTTGCTGTTAAGATTGGTGACTTGAACGGAACTGCTACACCTAACTCTTTAGTTGGTGCAACGTCTCGTACAACTGCTGGTACTTTAACTTTAAATGCAACGGATAGATTAGTACAAGCTGGTGAAACAGTAACTGTAGCATTTACTGCTGATATGGCAAACGCTGCTGGATACCAGTTCACTTTAGACTTCAACGGTCTTCAAATGGTTGATTTAGTAGAAGGTGCTGCTAAGGCTGCAAACTTCAACACTA
Source organism: uncultured Saprospiraceae bacterium (assembly GCA_937928615.1). Taxonomy (GTDB): domain Bacteria; phylum Bacteroidota; class Bacteroidia; order Chitinophagales; family Saprospiraceae; genus JAFMDF01. The sequence continues at coordinate 16,204 of CALFWI010000363.1, forward strand.
ACTTGGCTGCAAGAGGTATCTTAACGACTTCTTTCGACGGTGAAGCAACTGATGGTGATTTATTCGCTGTATCTTTCGTAGCAACTACGACTGGTCAATTAAGTGAATTAATTAGCGTTAACTCTGAATATACTGCTGCTGAGGCTTACACAACTTCTGGTGAATTATTAGATGTTGCCTTAAACTTCAACGCAGGAGCAACAGTAAGTGCTGATTTCCAATTATCTCAAAATACGCCTAACCCGTTCACTGGTGAAACAATGATTCGTTTCAACTTACCAGCAGCAGGTACAGCTACTTTAACGGTAATGGATGTACAAGGTAAAGTATTATTACAAAACAGCGGTGACTTTGCTAAGGGTGCTAACCAGATTAGCCTTAACGCTAAGCAATTAAGCACAACTGGTGTACTTTACTATCAATTAGAATCTGCTGATAACGTAGCAACTAAGAAGATGATCATTTTAGACTAATCTCTAAAAAATCTCCTCATTAGCTACCCAGTAGTTATATATCTTGTAAACCTATTTG
>CALFWI010000364.1 GCA_937928615.1 uncultured Saprospiraceae bacterium
AAATAATTGTTTCAACTAAACCAAGAGTTCTATGAGAAAGGCTAGGGTAAACATTAATAATGAAAAACTGCAGACCTCTGCGGAAATTCTGCGGGCATTAGCCCACCCGCTAAGACTAAAGATTTTATCGTTCATTGACCAAAATGGCACAATCAACGTCAATAAAATCTATAATACGCTCAAATTAGAGCAATCTATTACGTCTCAGCACCTAAGAATTTTACGCATGGCAGGTCTTGTAGGTACCCAAAGAGATGGCAAGTTCATCCACTACAGTATTGAATACCCCAAGATTGCAAATGCAGTCAAAGCTATCAACAAATTCCTCGATGAGGATGAAGAAGCATAGCTGACAAGAAACGAAGGTACATTGCAAACTTAAAGGAGATAATAAGTATTATCTCCTTTATTTTGCAATCATTTTAAAGATATTGTCTTTTATAATATTGGAAATTGTTTACTGATTTCTTTCTTTTGCTCTCTCGTCCTCTATATATCCAGCCGCTCCTTCCATTTGCTCATAAAATTCAACACCATATTTTCTAATAATGGATTCTTTTAAAAATTGATAAACTGGAACTTCTTCCTTTTTACCTAATTCGCAAGCTGCTGAACAAATCTCCCATTGGTCGTAATTAAGGGCTTCAAATCCTGTTTGCTCATTAGCACTAACTCTAATAGGGTAGAGGTGGCAAGAAATAGGTTTTTTGAAATCCGTAGCCCCTGCGTTATAAGCCGCTTCTATGCCACATTTGGCAGTTCCATTTTCTAAAGTCATATAAGCGCAGGCTGAGCCTTCTAATAGGGTTGTACCCCATTCATTAGCTCCCTTTCCTTCATAATAAGTGTATTTTCCTTTTTCTTCAATTACTTTTCTTCCTGCTGGCGTTAAAAATGACTTAATGTCCTCATAGATGTTGTCCAAAATTGCTTTTTCTGCTACTTCTAGTGGCGCACCATAATCACCTTCCCAACAACAAGCACCCTTGCAGGCTTTAAGGTTACAAATGAATTGTTTTTCAAAAACATCATCACTGACTAATTTATCTTCTATAATTACCATCGTATAAATATTTTACTTTGTATCAAAGATACATGATTCCTTTTACTCTATCCTATGAAAAATAAAAAAGCCACCCCAAAATTAATTGAAGTGGCTTTTTATTTTTATTGGTAATCAGCGATGTTAGCGGCTATTTTGTTAATTGTACTTGCACAGAAAATAAAGTTGCAAATCAAAAACTTAACTGCTAACTGGCAACTGGCAACAACTGCCTTATTTTCCTCCGTCCAGCTCGTCTTGCCATTTTTTTAGCTCTTCCCATTTACCATCTGCTGCCATCCCTGCTTGTTGTGGCCAAGTGGTTGGGTCATGCATCTGATAACGCTTTCCTGCGGCTTCTAAGATAGCTTTGATGTCAGAGACAGCAGTGTTACTTAATTGCCTCCAAGTAAGAATCCCTGCCTTATTTAAAAGCCCTTCAATTTTTGGTCCAATACCTTCTACTTTCTTTAAATCGTCAGGTTGCCTAATTTCTGTGACTTCTCTTCGTTCGACTATCTTACTTTCTCCTTGCGTTCTTGTTTCTCCAATCACTTGTCGAGATTCTTCCACTGTACCCATATTTGCCATCATCTGTTTCAGCATATTCATGTCAATCTGCTTGACCACTTCCACTTCCTTAATGATTTCTACAGGAACTTCCTTAATTACTTCTACTTCTTTAATCACTTCTTTGATAACCTCTACCTCTTTAATTACTTCTACTTCTGTTGGTTTTTCTGCTAATTTAAGCTCATTTGCTTTGTACAGTTTATCTAACTGACCATATCTATTAGACCACTTGCCAATGATGACATCTTTTTCTGCACCTAAAGCATTATATTTCCCTTCCCATTCTGAAGTGTAATTGTTCCATTTTAAATTCCATTCATTATTGAGATTTTCTACTTCATTCCCTTTTTCAGCTGCTTGAGCGGATAAGGTATTATATTTACTTTCCCACTCTGAAGTATAATCGCCCCATTTCAAGTTCCAATTATTATTTATCTTGACAATTTCACTGTCTTTTTCATCTGCAAGCGCACTGTATTTGCCTTCCCATTCTGAAGTGTAATCGCCCCATTTTAAATTCCAAGCATTATTAACGTTGGCAATTTCTTTATCTTTCTCAGTTGCTAAAGCACTGTACTTGCCTTCCCATTCTGAAGTATAATCGCCCCATTTCAAATTCCAAGAATTATTAACGTCGGCAATTTCCTTGTCTTTTTCTGCTGCTAAAGCACTGTATTTGCCTTCCCATTCTGTGGTATAATTACCCCATTTTAAATTCCAAGAATTATTGATGTTTTCTACTTCACCCCCTTTCTCAGCTGCTTGAGCGGATAAGGTATTATACTTACCTTCCCATTCTGAAGTGTAGTCGCCCCATTTTAAGTTCCAAGAACTATTAATGTCGGCAATTTCTTTATCTTTTTCTGTTGCTAAAGCACTGTACTTGCCTTCCCATTCTGAAGTATAATCGCCCCATTTCAAATTCCAAGCATTATTAACGTCGGCAATTTCTTTATCTTTTTCTGCTGCTAAAGCACTGTACTTTCCTTCCCACTCTGTGGTATAATCACCCCATTTCAAATTCCAAGCATTATTAATGTCAGCAATTTCTTTATCTTTTTCTGCTGCTAAAGCACTGTACTTCCCTTCCCATTCTGAAGTATAATTACCCCATTTTAAATTCCAAGAATTATTGATGTTTTCTACTGTACCCGCTTGTTCTGTTGATTGTGAAGATAAGGCATTGTACTTGCCTTCCCATTCTGAAGTATAATCACTCCATTTTAAATTCCAAGTGTTATTAATCGTTAGAATTTCTTCTTCTTGTGTTTTATATCTAGCAGATAAGTCGTTATACTTGCCCTCCCAACTTAGATTTAGCGCATTCATTTCATTCTGCCACTCATTATGTAAGGCTAATTTTTCTTCTTCTGCTGTTTTTAGTTGAGTCGCTAAACCATTATACTTACCTTCCCAATTTAAAGTTAAGGATTTAGCTTCATTTTGCCATTCATTGTGTAAGGCTAATTTTTCTTCTTCCGCTGCCTTTAACTTAGCTGCGACACTATTGTATTTACCCTCCCAATTTAGGGTAATCATTTTGGCTTTGTTTTGCCATTCATTATGTAAGGCTAATTTTTCTTCTTCCGCTGTTTTTAATTGAGCTGCTACCGTATTGTACTTGCCTTCCCAGTTTAACGTTAAGTTTTTGGCTTCATTTTGCCATTCGTTATGCAAACCTAACTTTTCTGCTTCTAATGCCTTATACTTACTGGAAAAACCATTATACTCCGTTTGAAGGTTTTGGTGACTTGTATTTAAAGAATTGTATTTACTGGAAAAACCATCGTAATCTGTTTTAAGACTAGCGTAATTTTTCTTTTGGGTCGTAACTTCTCCTTCTAATTCTTTGATTCTTCCGCCCATTAACCATTTAGAAGCCCACCATGTAAAGAGGGCTGTCAATAAGCCGAATAAAAATGGTAGCCAAAAACATAAACTACTAAACATAATATGATAGATTTTAAATTTTATTTAAATGAATTATTCCATTAATGGTCTTAAATCGATTGGATTAACTTACTTCAATCTTACTTCCACTCGTCTATTTTCTTTTCTTCCTTCTGCCGTATTATTGGCAGCGATAGGCGTTTTAGAACCATATCCTTGTGCAGTTAATCTATTCGCTTGTAAACCATTTGCCGTTAGATAATCTCTAACAAATTCTGCTCTTTTTCTAGAAAGCCTTGTATTTATCTTTGGATCTTTTATATCACCTTGATTGTCTGTATGACCGCCTACTTCTAAACTACTTCCTGCCACGTTATCCATATAAAATACAAGGTCAACAAAATCTTGTCGTTGTTCTTGGTTTAAAGCTACTATCTGTTCTCCTGTTGGGAAATAAATCGTTACGGGATTGGCATCTAACCTAGCTTTAATGGCAGCTAGTCGTTCTTCTAAATCTTCAGTCGTCTCTGAGAAACTGAAATTAACACCATCCATTAAGACTCCTTCTTTGATGGCAGTACTAGACGCTAATAATTGGTCGGCTGTTAATAATTGTTTAGCACTTATTCCCGATGCGACCATTGCTTTCTTGACTTCATTTGCTCTAGCTAATCCGAGAGATGGGAAAACACTATTATTTGCCTCTGCTTCTGTATAAAGTCCTGTAATCGTAACACTACGGTTAGGGTTGGCTTTTAAATAAGCTGATGTTTGATTGATAGAATTATTGACATCAGTCGTTAAAGGCGCTAGGTAGGTATTATTAGATTCATTAAAATCAAAATGACCTGCTGCAGTCGTTTTAAAGGCTGCTCCGTCTTGAATTAGTAATCTCGTATTATCTGCTGGTGCTGCTGCAATTACGGCGGCGGCTGGCGTGCCACAAATGTTGCATGAAATAAACCAGGAACCTAGTATAAGCCAAATTATGAGCACGATTACCCAAAAAAGAATGCTTCTATTCATCTTAAGAATTGTTTAAATGTAAGAGTTGAAAGTGAGTTTGTATGTGTATTTCTCAATCAGCGTGTGTTGTACCAAATTTTTTTGAAAAATTGCGCTTTTACGCAAAAAAATAAAATAAAATTCGAAAATAGAATATTCTCTTGAATTACTTAACAATCTGTCTGCCCAATCTTTTTATTTTTATTTTATATATAAAACAAAATAGAAATAGGTCAACTAATATAAAATGAGTGCTATAATTAATGTAATAAGAGCTAATTTAACTAAAAGAACTAATAATGAATAGCACAAATTAGTCATTAACTTTTACCCAAATGGTGTTATTAATTTATAGTTTTTTGATGGAATTTTGAAGAATTGGGAATTGAGTACAGTAGGGGATTTTTTTAACAAAAAAATAGTCTATTTTGTTATATATCTGTTAAGACATACAAGTATAGGGAATAGTCACATAAAAAGGAAAGAAAATGGCTTTTTATTTTCAATATTTTTTTAACAAGTAAGAATAAAATAATATGACCGTCAAACTGATTGAATTTATTTTGTGCTTATTTTTTAGTGAAAAATGAGGATGGGCAAATACTGTTTGCGAAGGAGATAGAGAATGCTATTATCTGTAAGGGTAGGGACCCATCGTCAATTTGTGTTAATTGACGATGGATAACTAATTGGTAGTTAGCGTCATTTGTTATTAGACTTGTTATTCTGCTTTTTTAGTTTTAGTGGTCGTTGCTTTTTTAGCGGTGGTTTTTTTTCTGGCAGCAGGTTTTTTTCTTGTTGTTGTCTTTTTTACAGTGGGTGTTTCTGTTGCCTTTATTTCCTTCAATTCTTTGGACAATTTGCCTACCTTAACTTCAAGCGACTTAATGCGCTTTTCCATAGCGGTCACTTTTTCTGCCGATGGAATATCCATTTTGTCCAAGGCTGTACGAATCATTCCTTGAATGTTTTCTTCTAAATCGTCCGTTTTAGCTTTGAAATCTTTCTCAAATTCGGTAAAAGCTTTTTTGCCTTCTTCCGCAGTCATATCTCCTTTGTTGACTAAATCGTCAATTTTTTCTTTAAAACCTTTTGGATTGGCTAAGAAACCTACGCCGGTATAAAACGCTTTTTTGATAATATCTTCTATCATGCTTATTTTTTTATTAGGCTTGTTACTCGTTTGAGCAATATATAAGGGAACAAACCAATTGATAATAAATCTGTCTACTAAATTAGACGGTTTTTGGCTAAATGGTAACAATAGATTAGATGAATGGTTGTTTTTTATAGACTTAATATTCGGTTTAACTAACTCAGATTATTTGATTGCTTGTACCTTCCAATAAATCAAAGACCGCCAAAGCTATTCAAAAGGTTCAAATTTAAATCGATTTAACCACCGTTTAGAAAATAGAATTTGAAATACCCTAATAACTAAAATATATAACCATTGTTCTGTTCGCCCAACTGTTCCGAATAGGCCTAAACCATGACCATAGAAAACAGTAGTGGTTATGATAGATTGCATTAGATAATTGGTCAATGTCATACGCCCGAATGAAGCCAACTATTTTTTTAAGTTGGTAAAATACTACTAGGTCGTGTGGACTAGGCATCGAAAAGGAATTCCTGTTCATGATGAGCATGCCTAAGAGGCAAATCCTCTTAGGGTATGGGGTAGGTTGGACTTTGTTAGTCATACGATTCATTTTGTCTAAGTATAATGCCTGTTTCAATGACAACGTACGACTAAGATGCTCCTAATTAATTTTCCAACTATCGACCAACGAAGCTAAGTGTTATACTAAAGCATATTTAGAAGATGCTGAATTACTACGACTCACTCCTGCTATAATTTTCTAAATAAGGTATGATTAGCTTTATTTGCCACCACCAAATAATCTAGAAAACCACCCTTTGACAACCATCCACATTAGTGAAAACCCATTTAAGGAATTATCGGTATTGGGTTCGGTTACTTTAGTCTTAGGTATTTCTTTTTTGGCTGTTTTTACGCCATTGGTGGCGACTGCTCCAGCGGTCGCCAAAGATGCTACTAAATTACCATCTAATGCTGCTTGGGCTTTCTGAACATCCGCCAAAGCCTTTTGCACTGCTTCTGCTGATTCACTCAAAGCGGCTGCTTTTTCGGCTGTAGTTGCTTCCTTTTCTGTTTTTTTCTGAACTGGTACTGGTACGGCATCGACCATAGCTTCGGCGGTAGCTGTTGGATTAGTTGCGGCAACAAAATCTGTATCTGCGACTAATTTCGCTTTAAAATTAGCGATGAATTGATTCAATACTTGATCGGTAACGTCATTGATTAATCTGGAGCCAAATTGCGCTAACTTACCGATAATCGTTAAGGTCATTGTAAAATCAACCGCCGTGCCATTATTGGTAGGGCTCAATAATCCATTCATTTTCATATCCGCACTTCCTTTTCCTTTAGCATCTAAGCCTTTTCCTTTCAGGTTCATTTTCCAATTGTCCTTATCTAATTCGACAATTTCTACTTCTCCATTAAATTTAACTTTTACAGGACCTAATTTCATGGCGACTTGTCCTTTAAAATTACGGTCATCAATTTTTTCGGTTAAGGAAGCACCTGGTACACAAGTTACGATTTTAGTTGGGTCCGCTAAGTAAATCCATACTTTTTCAATGGGTTCATCTAAGTCGAATTTTTTGTTGATAGTAGTGGTCATATTCTTAATTTGATATTAAATTCTTTTAGCGAAAATAGTATAATTAGTTAATACTTTAAAAAAAAAGACTTATTTCCTTTAAAGAATTAACCTTCGAGTCTATTACCAAAAAAAATAATACACTATTTAGTGTTTTCCGTAGCGCTTATTTCAATAGGTATCTAATAAAAAAAATTACCTTTGTCAGGAATAAATCAAATAAAAGTAGCTATTAAATAAATACGTAAAAATGCCTAACCACCAAACTATTATTCTTGCCAACGATAAAATAACTAAAGTAACTTCTTTCAAAAATCATAACGAACATTTGTGGATCAAAGCAGCTGAATTAAAAGCCGCAACAGGTTTTGAATTGAAAAAGAGTGGCGTCTGCTACGACCCACTAAATATTTGTATTCCTTTATTAGAAAATGGATTTGTTCAATCGGATGCAGCAGGTCAATGGCTTAATATGTCTAAAGTAGCCGCTAAATTAGGGCAAGCTTGTGTGGCTAATGAAAATCAGACAGTTTGGAGTTTGGGCTTAATTCCAGAGATTAGAAAAGCGATGTTGGCGTCTGCCATAGCTCCTGATTTTGAAATTGAAGACATTCATGGCGACATTGTTCGACTGTCTGATTTGAGGGGTAAAAAAGTACTAATTGTGACTTGGGCGACTTGGTGTGGTTGTCGATTTGATGTGAAAGTCTGGCAAGATATTTATGAGCAACTGAATGACCCAAATTTTGCCATCATTTCTGTGGCAGAAGATTCTGAAGGACCTGCGGTTGCCAAAAAATGGTTTACGGATGCCAATATTACTTATAAAGGTATTGTAGACCCTACCCATAAAATTAGTACGCTGTTTGGTTGGGTAAATGTACCAACAGCGGCATGGATTGATGAAACTGGTAAAATAGTACGAATTAATGAGTCTGCTTATGCGGCTGAACATACCGTGCCAACAGAGCGAAAGCCTTATACTTTTGGCGGTACTTTATTTGGAAAAGCAACGATTGATTGGGTGAAAAATGGTCTAGGCGAACATTTAAAACAGTCCGCTGAAAAAATGAATGCCAATACTCGTTCCCAATCAGCGGATGATTTATTAGCGGATGCTTATTTTAAAATGGGCCTTTATTTTGAAAAAATACAAGCATTATCCCTTTCTCAAGAATATTTAGACAAAGCAATGGCATTAGCGCCTCATAATTGGAATATCCATCGCCAAAGTTGGACTTTTAAAGGTACGGATTATGCGATTCAACAATGGCGACGAAAAAATAAAGAATTATATTTGAGTGATAAAAGCTATAATTATTATGAACCACTTGATTTGCAAGTAGACTAGTTATTAGCTTTTTTTGCCAGAAAATTAAGTTATAGACCTTACTACGGACCAATTAATCAGTCAACCCTACCGAGTAATAATTTAAATAAGATTTCTGTTTTGTTTACCCCTAATTTTGTTGAATAGGCGTAAAAAGATGAATATTATATTTAATAAAGTGGCTCTACGCTGAAAACGGTGGGTGAATTAAAAATTTACGACTCAGGAGCGTCGTGTTACAGATTACTGTTGCGATATAGAAGTAACCCGACGCTCCTGAGTCGGCACACATTTTTAGCTACCCACACTTTTTACCATAGTACCAATAAAGTATTATCAAATCCATCTAATAAATCAAAACTAAATCAAGTAATATGTCAACAGATTTATATGGTATTAGGGTATTAAATACTAAAAAATCGGAGAATAAGGTAGTGGTAAAAGTATTTGTTGTTTATTATGATGTACACTTCAAAAGCCATCGACCATTACCAAAAGACCATAGTTTCTTTCTTACGATTTTATGGGACGAAGGAGATACGAGGTTTGGAAAAGGTGGTCCTATAGGGGACGAAATTTCGGTCGATCAAATTTGTGATGAAACTTGGGTGGACAATAATACTTTTAGATTTATAAAAAATGTCGAACAATTAACTACCGCTAATTTTCCTATAAAGGATTATACCGGTTATGCAGATTTTTATTATGAAAGAAATGGAGCTTGGGAGCATGAAGATAAATTGGTACAGGCGACTTATGAAATAGAAGTCACGGATGCTAAATATATTGACCATTTAAGTTCAGGTATGTCTTGGGGAACCACGGCTTACGAGACGAAAGCACTTAAAGTCTCCCACGCTCATTTGAATAGGCTTCCCGATATTTCTAAAAAGGTGATTCAACTCCATCCATTTCAAGAAGGGGTAACCATTTGTGATGTATTATTTTCAGCAGACAGCACCTATTTTTTTGCATTAAACTCAGAAGGAGAGCTGGTTTGTTATCAAACAGAGAATTGGAAAGAAATTTGGAGAAAGGATACTCAAGTTGCTTCCCCTGAAAGAATTGAATGTGACAATATCCAAAAATTGATTTGGGCGCAGGCTAGTGATCAGCCTACAGGCAAGGTGATTTTTAATTTTGCAGGGGAAATGACGAACGAAAAACTTTGGCCAGCTGCTGAAGTGCTATTAAATACAGCTTATCGGTCTCCATCAGGTAATTATTTTTTACTTCATCCCCAAGATATGGAAGATATTACTATACATGATGCTAAAGGAGATTTTTTGTGGACCTACAGCGATTTTAATGGAGAGGAGTGGCGGTTTGCTTTTTTCCCTACTGAAGAAAAATTACTAGTATTAGTACTGTCTCTTGATATTTTAAAAGTTTTTGACCTCAAGACGGGGGCCGAATTAATGACCAGTGATTATGATACGGAGTACTGTGGTTATGGCTTGAGTGTAGACCCTACAGGTCAATTCTTTTCCTGTAGTGAAACACACTATGGGAAATTAGCATCTGTTTATGCTACGAAAATTGTCGATTTTGAGCGCATGAAAACGGTATTGGAGTATCATGCGGCATATGATAACTATGATTATTTGGGCCCTTGTATATGGTCTTCTAATAATCAATTCATGGCAATAATTACCTCGAAAAGACGTGGTCATATAGCGGGAGATTTTGTTACAATCTATCCCATTGGAATTAGCGCTATAATGTAAGATTGTGATTAGCGTGTCAATTGATTGTCTAAGTTTTTTAAGGATTTTACTTCGACTACAGACCCAAAAGGTAATCCTTCTCTAATTTCTTCATACTGATTGATCCAACAAGCATCCAAGCCAAAAATACTAGCTCCAGAAACATCCCATTGATTAGAAGAAAAGAAAATCAATTGTTCAACTGTTGCACCTAGTTTATCCAATGCCATTTGGTAAACCCCTGGTTGAGGTTTGTAAATACCAATGTCATCCACCGAAAGAATATGGTCTACGTAATATTGAATACCAGTCAATTGTACCCCATTATCTAACATAGACCGAGTGCCATTCGATAAAATAGCCACCGTTTTTCCATTATCTTTTAACGTTTTAATTAAGTCTTTTGCGCCATCAATTAATTGAGGTGTATCGTAAAGTGGCAATAAAATATCAAATACTTTCTCATCTGTAATTCCATTGAGTCGCATGCTGTAATCAAGGGCCTCTTTAGTCACGGTACTAAAAGGTTGGTATTGATTCATTTCATTGCGTAGCCAAGTATATTGTAATTGTTTATCCCGCCAAACATTGATTAAATTATCTGTTTTGTCGCCCGCTATTTTTGTTAATTCTGCTTTGACTTCACTTGTCTTAAACAATGTCCCGAAAGCGTCAAAAACAAAATAATGCTTATTAGAAATATCTTGAATATTCATTGATTGTAAACTTTTTATTTTTCTTTGAGTAAAATTACCTAATAAAGCGTAAAAAATTTCTAAATTGGCAGAATATTAATCTTTTTCACAAAAGAGAACCAAGAATAGAGATTAGGGACACTACTTACATTAACCTACTAATCTCTATTCTTTCCTTTCTCATCTAATAACAAAACTTTAAATTAAATTATGAAAGTACCCGTTTCGATTACTGTGAATGGAAAACAGTACGACAAAATGGTCGAACCCAGACTATTACTCGTCTATTTTTTAAGAGAAGAACTGGCACTTACAGGAACCCATATTGGCTGCGATACGAGCAGTTGTGGTGCCTGTACCATTCATTTGGATGGAAAAGCCCTCAAATCTTGCACGATGTTAGCCGTACAAGCTAATGGAAAATCAGTTACGACTATCGAAGGAATGGCAAATGGAGAGGAACTTCACCCACTTCAAGAAGGCTTTCACATGGAACACGGTCTACAATGCGGTTTTTGTACCCCCGGTATGATAATGTGTGCTGCCGATATGCTAAAAAATAATCCAAACCCATCTGAAGAAGAAATTAGACATGGTTTAGAAGGTAATTTCTGCCGTTGTACAGGCTATCACAATATTGTGAAGTCGATTCAGTATGCAGCGAAGAAAATGGCTTAACAATTTAGAATTTTCAATTTAAAATTTACAATTTTCAAAATAGCACTAGCGCCATTTGAAAATTTTAAATTGAAAATTGAACATTGAAAATTTAAAAAAATTCTCAAATGACATATATAGGTTCCTCCGTAAAAAGAGTGGAAGATAAACGGTTCATCACCGGACAAGGCAGGTATACAGACGATATTGTACTGCCTCAGATGACTTACGCTTGTATGGTGCGTAGTCCACATGCCCATGCAGAAATTGTCAATGTAGATATTTCTCATGCCTCACAAATGGATGGTGTGGTTAAAATATTTACGGGAAAAGATACTGATGCTGCGGGCATTGGTGGTGTTCCTTGTGGTTGGCAAGTCGATTTTAAGAATGGCGACACCATGAAAGAACCACCGCATCCACTTTTGGTATCGGACAAGGCGCGACATGCAGGAGATGCCATTGCTATGGTGATTGCCGAAACGTATGCCCAAGCCAAAGATGCTGCGGAAATGGTGATTGTAGAATATAACGTTTTACCAGCCGTAACCAATTCAAAAATTGCAAGAGCAGATGGTGCGCCACAAGTACATGCAGATGTACCGAATAATCTAGCTTTTGATTGGGAATTAGGAAACCCAAGGGAAGAAGTAGACGCAGCTATTGCAGGTGCACATCATGTAACGACTTTAGAATTTATCAACCAAAGAGTTATTTGTAATGCGATTGAGCCTAGAAGTGCGATTGGGCATTTTGATACGGCTTATGACAAATACACATTATATACCTCTACGCAAAATCCACACCTTATTCGTTTGTTAATGTGTGCATTTGTATTGGGTATTCCTGAGCATAAAGTACGAGTAGTTGGGCCAGATGTAGGTGGTGGTTTTGGTAGCAAAATTTTCCATTATACGGAAGAAGCATTAGTGATTTGGGGATCTAATCAAATTAAGCGACCTATTAAATGGACGGCAGAAAGAAGCGAAAGTTTTGTGACGGATGCAGCAGGTCGTGACCATATCACTACGGCAAAAATGGCTTTTGATAAAGATGGAAATATATTGGCTTTATCATCAGATACTTTTGCGAATATGGGGGCTTATTTATCCACCTTTGCACCAGCCGTTCCAACTTATTTGCATGGTACTTTATTACAAGGGTTATATACGACACCTTTAATTAATGTAAGTGTAGATGCCGTCTTTACGAATACCACAGCAGTAGACGCCTATCGAGGTGCAGGCCGCCCAGAAGCGACTTATTTATTAGAAAGACTAATGGATACGGCTGCTTTAGAAATGGGTAGAGATCCTGCGGAATTGCGTTTGCAGAACTTTATAGCACCGTTTGATGGAGTAGAGCAAGAAGGCTATCAAACGCAAGTTGCCTTACAATACGATAGTGGAAATTATGCACCTGTACTAAAGAGAGGTTTGGAAATGGTTGGTTATGAGCAGTTTAGAGCGGACCAAAAAGCTGCCGAAAGTACAGGCAAATTACTAGGGATTGGATTTTCTACCTATGTAGAAGCTTGTGGTATTGCACCATCAGCCGTTGTTGGGGCATTAGGTGCAAGAGCAGGTTTATTTGAATCGGCACAAGTACAAGTGCATCCAACAGGAAAAGTGAGTGTTTATTCTGGCTCGCATTCGCATGGACAAGGACATGAAACGTCTTTTGCACAGGTAGTAGCGGATAAGATGGGTATTCCAATGGAAGACGTAGAAATCATTCATGGAGATTCCGATGCGGTTGCTTTTGGTATGGGAACGTACGGTTCTCGTAGTTTGGCTGTTGGTGGAAGTGCGATTGTAAAGAGTATTGAAAAAGTCTTAGAAAAAGGCGCAAAAATAGCGGCGCATTTATTGGAAGCATCCGTTGATGATTTAGACTATGCGGAAGGTAAATGGACCGTAAGAGGAACGGAGAAATCAGTTGCTTTTGGCGATGTTTCGTTGACGGCTTATGTACCGCACAATTATCCAGAAGGCTTAGAGCCAGGTTTGGATTTCTCTAGTTTCTATGACCCTGCAAATTTCACTTACCCATTTGGTTGCCATATTTGTATTGTAGAAATTGATAAAGAATCAGGTGTCGTTAAAGTTAAACGTTTTATCGCAGTTGATGATGTAGGAAATGTGATCAATCCAATGATTGTAGATGGTCAGATTCACGGTGGTTTAGCCCAAGGAATTGGACAAGCTTTCTGTGAAGGCGCAGTCTATGATGAAAGTGGTCAATTGGTCAATGGTACGTATATGGATTATGTCATGCCTAGAGCAGATGATTTACCTTCTTTCGAAATAGATAGAACCGTGACCCCTTGTCCGCACAACCCATTGGGTGTGAAAGGAGCTGGAGAAGCTGGTTGTATTGGTGCGACGCCTGCGGTTGTCAATGCAGTAATGGATGCTTTAAAAGGTTATGGTATTCATGATGTGGAGATGCCTGTTACGAGCCAGAAGGTTTGGAACATTATTCATGGAGGTTAGTTGCCTGTCTGCCGATAGGTAGAATTGATTCTTAACGTTTACGATATTTCATGCAGATAGCTATTGGTACCTGACTTGAAATCACTATCTGGTCGTCTTCAGACGACCGAAATAAACGAAAATATAATTTGTCACAGTCGTCAGGAGACGACAAGATACAAGGTTCAAGTCTGGAGACTTAAACCATCGGCAAAAGAAGAGATTTAAATAATTAATAATAAAATAATAAATCAACTATAATGGTTCCAAGTAAATTTGCTTACCATAAACCATCTACAATCAAAGAGGCGATTGAGTTGCTTACAACACATGGCGACGACTCTAAGATTTTGTCAGGTGGACATAGCTTAGTCCCCGTTTTAAAATTGCGACTAAACGACCCTGAACATATTATTGATGTTTCAGGAATTGAATCCATGGGGGGGATTAGAGATAATGAAAAATCAATTACCATCGGTGCGAATTCGACGCATGGTGAAATTGCCAAAAACGCTGCACTAAAAGAACATGCACCAATGATTGCCTTAGCAGCCTCTATGATTGGGGATATACAAGTGCGGAATTTTGGCACAATTGGCGGCAGTATTGCCCATGCAGACCCTGCGGCGGATTGGCCAGCGGTGTTATTAGCAGCCGATGCGAATATCGTATTAACGCATGCTGGTGGACAAAGAGAAGTCGATATAGACCAATTTTTCAAAGGTTTATTTATGACAGCAATGGGGGAAGAAGAAATTATCACGGCTATTCGTATTCCTAAAACCCCATTTAATAAGAATTCGACTTATGTTAAATTTCCACAACCTGCTTCTCGTTTTGCGTTAGTAGGATGTGCAGCAGCCATTGCGAATTCAGATGGTTACATCACAGAGGCTAGAGTCGCTTTTAGTGGCGTTAGTGCAACTCCCTTTAGAGACAGTAATGTGGAGAAATCACTAAAAGGAAGTGTGTTAAATGAAGATGCTATTGCAACCGCTACCGCAAGTGTAGCAGATGACGTTTCTATTATGAGCGACCATTTTGCAGCAAAAAAGTATCGGAAACACATGGCGGGCGTTTATGCTCGGAAGGCGTTGAGTGCTTTAGCTTAAAATAAATAGAGCGGCTGTTTCTACAGTCGCTTTATTTTAATAAATTAAAAAAATCTGCTGACTATTAGGTTGGTGGATTTTTTTATTTAGTAACGGATAAAAAATAAGTTGGACATTTTGTACTCCGTAACTTGTCCCGTATTTTCAATCGAGATTTTAATCGGAGTTATTTTTCCAGCATTACTTAGTCAATCCAATCAAGGTAAATATCTTTTAGATAAATTGTTGTTTTATTTACGAGGAAAAAGTCATCTTTTTGAGTATATGCTGTTTCTACCCAACGATTTTTGCTTTTTCGTTCCATTACTAAAACAGAAACTTTTTTTGTTTCAATGTATACAATGGTATTTAAAGTGGGAATTTGTTTATATAGTGGCAGTTTTGTGCCAAAATCGTAAGAACGAGTAGATTTTGATAGTACTTCAAATAATAAAACGGGAGTTGATTCTGCATTCATCTCTGGAGCATATTCATAGTGGATAGGAGGTTGGGCTACAACGGAACCATCAGGATTGAAAATAGAAGAACGATTACCTTTGGCTAAGTAAATTGGTCGATTGGTACTGTGAACTTTAAAGTTCTTTCTATTTGTAAAGGTAGCTGATAAAAAATGAG
>CALFWI010000365.1 GCA_937928615.1 uncultured Saprospiraceae bacterium
GAGGATATTCCTGGGATGTCGTCTCATGAAGCTTTAAATAATAGTGTTGGTTTACTGGAATATAAATTATCGAATGCTATTCAAAAATTACAGACTTCTCGAAAACCAGTTATTGCGTTCACTTCAAGTCACGGCGAATTACCCGTGGCGAATACCCAAGATATAAGAAACGAATTGCGTGCTTTTTATGATGTGGGGGATTTGATTTTAGATAGTTTGGTGCAAATTAATCCAGGTATTTCTGTGTTAATCGTCGCTAAACCCACCACTGCTTTTAGTGAAAAAGACAAGTTTAAAATTGACCAATATGTAATGAATGGCGGAAAGGTGATTTGGTTGATTGATGCGATGAATGTCAATTTGGATAGCCTTGGGCGTTCAGGTGCTTATGCGCCTTATCCTTATACTTCTGACCTTTTTAATTTGGACAATTTACTCTTTAACTATGGGGTGAAAATCAATAATAGTTTAGCCATGGATTTGCAGAGTACTCAAATTCCGCAGATTATTGATGAACGGGGGACGCCACAATTGTTTCCGTGGCCTTATCACTTAATGTCTATTCCTAATCAAGCACATCCTATTACGAAGAGTTTAGGCCCTGTCAATTTATTATTTGCGAATACCCTTGATTCTTTCCGAACTAAAACGCCTATAGACAAAACCTTTTTATTGACGACTTCAGAAAGGAGTAAGGCGCAATTATTTCCCATGCGCTTAAGTTTTGAAATCCTTAAATCTAAGCCTGATTTAGCGACTTATAATAAATCGTTTCAGCCACTTGGGATATTATTGGAAGGAGAATTTCCATCTCTATACGAAAATAGGCCTAAAGGAGATTTTTTAAAAGCTTATAGCCAACTGGGATTTGAATATAAAGCGAGAAGTGCGCCGACAAAAATGTTAGTGGTAGCGGATGGAGATATTATTAGCAATTATGCGGACCCTGCTCAAAATCGCTATGCACCGCTAGGATTCAATCGCTACGTTAAACATACTTTTGCGAACAAAGATTTCTTAATCAATGCCATCGAATATATGGTAGATGATAATGGGGTGATTGCTGCTCGTTCTAAGGAGGTAAAATTACGCTTGTTGAATGAAACTAAAGCGGAAGAGGAGGAAACAAAATGGCAAATTATTAATATTGTGGTGCCACTACTTTTATTGCTTTTGTTTGGATTGGGGTATAATTACTGGCGGCGGTGGAAGTATGCTAGATAGTATTTTATTAAATAATCAGCGTGTCAAGAAATTAAAATCCGTTGTTCTTTAATTATCTATTGTATGATTTTCTACAACGGATTATTAAAAGACAACGGATTTTAAAATTTCCAACACAAATTGTCAAAAACCTGGTTATCTATTTTACCTGACTACCTATCTAACACAGATGACTGCTAATACAGATATTTATATGATTTTTCTGATTTCCGAATTCATCATTCATCGTTCATCGTTCATCATTCCCTAAGTCGTCTGCATAAATTCAATCATCAACCCAGCAATCTCTTCCCCTTTATCATCCTGTAAAAAATGACCACCACCTTCAATAATCGTATGTTTCTGACCTTTTGTGCCTGGAATTAATTTTTGTAAGACTCTTTCTCCACCTTTCGTAATCGGGTCACTATCTGAAAATAAAGTTAAAAATGGCTTATCAAACTTCATTAAAGAAGCCCATGCTTTTTTATTATTGACTGTTTCTGGATTATCTGCGGTTGTAGGTACTAAAGCAGGGAAAATTCTTGCACCTGCTTTATAAGTTTCATCTGGAAAAGGCGCATCATAAGCTGCAATTTCAGCGTCTGTTAACTCGACTACAGTTGACCGTTGAATCATAGACCCGACTGGAAAAATAGGCACTGTTTGAGAAAATTTTTGCCATTTATAAAAAGCTTCTGTTGCACCACGTTCCCCTGTAGGTAAGCCTGAATTACCGACAACACCTCTACTAAATCGCTCTGATTCTTCTGCTAATATTCTGAGCCCAATTAAACCGCCCCAATCTTGGCAGAATAAATTAATGCCTTGTAAATCCAATTGATGAACCAACGATTTAGTCCAATCAATATGTCTCTGGTAAGTATAATCAGTCGTTTTTGTAGGCTTCGATGATTTCCCAAAACCAATTAAATCAGGGGCAATGGTCCGATAACCTGCTGCTACAAAAACAGGAATCATTTCTCTATATAAATAAGACCAACTAGGCTCTCCGTGTAGCAACAAAACAACTTCGCCATCTTTTGGCCCTTCATCCACATAATGCATTTTCATCCCTTCGCCTACTTCGACGTAATTAGGGGCAAAAGGATAGTCTGGTAAATTATCAAATCTTGAATCGGGTGTGGTTAAAAATTCCATTTTTTGATTAGGTTTAAAACTGGTAGCACAGATTGATTGATATTCAGAAAATAAGTTACATTTTTAAAGTGCCGATATTTTCAGTCTCTAGACTGGAAATGGACATCTCGTCGTCTCCTGACGACCGAAATTAATGAATTAACGGTCGTCTGGAGACGACGAGATAGAGCATTCAAGTCTCCGAAAAAATCGGAGCAGGCTTGGAGACTTGAACCATCGAAACCGACCTTTATTTAACTAATTCCACTAAGTCTGTGTTACCAATAAATAGAAATAATGGCTAATTTACTACTTTTCTTTAAATTAGTATTTAAATACTAATTTTTTATTTGAAAGCGTGTCCTAAATAAGACATCCGTTATGGGGAATTTAAAAATGAAGGATAAAACTATTCCTACAAATAGAACAGCCCGACTGTTTGTAATACAGTCGGGCTGATAATAAACTTATGTGCAATTCCTTGAAGTCGTAGTGTATTGATTCTTGGTATTGACTTTAAAATATCTACTTTACGGTAAAAACCTAAACTATACTCGTCAAAAAAACTCCGTGAACTCCATGTTCTCTGTACCTCTCCCGATTTAAAATACCCCGAAGAATCGGGGTGAACTGGGACAAGTTGTGGTAAAAAATTAACTTATTATTGTTAGATTGCTTTGTATTATGACTTTGCCTTAGTAAGACTCGTCCTTTTCCCAATTTTAGCATCCTTTCCAATTTTACCGCCTTTTGAAATAGTGGGTCGCCCCATGGTACGCGTAATCGTTATTGATTTTTCAGTGCTTCCGCCTTCATTTTTAGCTATTACTTTAAGCTTATTTGACCCTAATTTTAGTGGAATAGTAGCTACTAATTTTCCATTATTAAAATCAAAATCATTGAAAGTATTGCCATTTATGGTTACCCTTAAATCACTATTTCTACCTACGTTTTTGATAGAAGCCGTTACTCGTTCCCGCATTTGTTGGGTTTGACTATTTTTAGAGACAAATTGAATGCTAGGCTTAGCTACGACTGGTCTATAATTTAAAGTCAAAACCTCTTCAACACTAACATTATTACTGTTCGCCACTACTCGAATAATATTTCTACCTTTTTTTAATTTAAGGGTACTGCTTAGCGTCCCTCTACTAAAATCAAAATTAGTTGACTGATTATTTACCGTCAATTGTAAATCATCCTTATCATTGACATGTTTTAAGGTGGCTTTTACCTTGATTCTATCTTCTCTTACTTCTGCCTTATCTTCATGACTTACAAAAGTAATCGTGGCTTTTCTAGCGCGTAAATAATTGACTTGCAAATTCACTTCTTCCTTGCCATACTCATTATTCACTTTAAAAATCAACGTATTTCTACCTTCTTTTAAACGAACAGGAACGGTAAAATAATCCCCATCTAAGCTTGAATTCTCTGCAAGTACTCCATTTACAAATAACTTCGCGTCTTTTCGCTTCGTTACATTTTTGACCGTTGCGGCAAATTCAATTCGACTAGTTTTAAAAGTCTGATTATCTCTAATTTTGTCTAAAGTAATACTTGGCGGTTGTGGCAGGTAATAGTCCACATTTTTTACTTCTCTAGTTGCTCCGTACTTATTGGTTGCAATGATTTCAATCCTGTTTTTTCCTTCTCGCAATCGCAAATTAGCTTCTAATTTATTATCTTTAAATCGGTAGTCGCTAACGACTTGATTACCTAAGAATATTTGAAGGTCTCGCTTATTGTCAATATGTTGAATCGTCGCTTTTAATCGAATTTCTTTTTTATCGGTAGTCGTAAAATCTGGCGTTCTTAATTGAATGATTGGTGCATGAGGTCTTTCGTGAAAAACAGTGATTCGCTGTCGGTCTGTACCATTTGGATTATTTACTTTAATCGCAATAATATTTTCGCCTGCTCTTAAATCTACTTTTGCTCGGAAATTGCCATTGCTTGGATTAAACCTAAAGTCAAGACAATCTTCTCTGTTTACTCGAAACTCAATATCACGTTTATTCAAAACACCACTCAAATTTGCTTTTATCGTGATTGCTCGCTCTTCAAAAACATCATTTCTTCTTGGTTGATAGATATCCACATTTGGAATAATGATAACTGGTGGTGGAGGTGGAGGAGGCAATGGTACTTCAAAATTAATCACTGCGCTAGCATCTGCCCTTCCTGCCTCATTTTGTGCTTCAATCAATACTTGATTGATACCAGCTCTTAAATATAAATTATGTCGTAAAATCCCTGTGTTTGGATTGAAATCAAAATCATAAATAGACAAGCCATTATTCGTCAATCGAATATCCGTTTTGCTAAAAATATTTTCTACTGTTGCATGAATGACTACCAGTTCTTCTCTTGTTGTAGATTCTCGGTATTGTGGTGCATTCATAGTGACCCTTGGTCTGCGGACAGTTGGCGTATATCGTCGCTCGTAATTAATCGTTCTTTGGTCTCTAGCTTCTCCTCTTTTATTCCTTGCAATTACTTCAATTTTATTGCTGCCTGCGCTTAATTCAATATCCGCTTTTAACTGTCCATTTTGGTAATCAAAATAGAAATTTGGTTCATTGTTGCCGTTTACAATCAATTGGATGTCGGAAGATTGTGCAATGTGTTGTAAGTTGACTTTTATGGTCGCTAAACGATTGTCTACTTTTGCATTATTATAAGTCGGACTTGTAAAATTTACCGTTGGAAAAGCAATTGGTAATGCTCGGTAAATGGTTCTAGTTATGCGTTGTTCGCCGCTTCTATTTTTAGCTTTTATTTCTATGGTATTTGTACCTTCTCTTAAATCTACTACTGCTTCTAAAACGCCAATTCCAGTATCAAAATCAAAGCGTTCTTTTTGACCGTTTACGCTTAATACTATGGCGCTTTTATTCTCCACCAATCTTACTTTCGCTCTTACTTTAACTCGATTTTCTGTTGTCTTTTCATTATCGTAAGCAGGAGTGGTGAAAATAATTTCTGGTGTACCAAAATCAATGACGTCTACAGACTTAGGGGTATCTTTTTCATAGGTTAAAAAGAGAACTTCTTTAGTTGTTCCTGCTGCATTGTTGGCGGTAATAACGATTTTATTTTCGCCTGCTTTTAAGCGAATTTGGCCCGCTAATTTATGATTAGAAAAATTAAATCGCTGTTCTTCTCCATTTACCGTTAAGTAAACATCAAAAGGATTGTCTACTCGACTAATATTGGCTTTAATTGGTACAAGGGCTTTTCTTGTGCTTAAGCCACTACCATAAGGTTCGATTAATTCGATAATTGGTTGTCTATTTTTCTTAGGGGTATTTTTTTGATTAAATCTATATTTTAAACCCAAAGAAGTATAATGCAATCTATCATTATTTCCTGTCAAGGCATTGGCATTGGTCCATTGTTGTCCGTCCAATAAATCTGTGCCAGAGAAGGTCATTCTATGT
Source organism: uncultured Saprospiraceae bacterium (assembly GCA_937928615.1). GTDB lineage: Bacteria > Bacteroidota > Bacteroidia > Chitinophagales > Saprospiraceae > JAFMDF01. The sequence continues at coordinate 5,787 of CALFWI010000365.1, forward strand.
CCAAGTCCTACCGCTAAATTATTCGTTAAATCATAATCTAATTCTACGCCTAAAGAAGGCATAATACCAATTTTCCCAGCAGGTCCAAAACCGTCTGCTAAAGTCTCATATTCCCCATCTCGAAGACTTTCCAATTGAGCTAAATTAAAGGGTTTTGCGCCGCCTGCGTCTATTTGACTATAGCCATCTGCATAGAGACCATTCGCATCTCTTTGGTCAATTTTTGCTTGATACCAATTTACGCCTACGCCTCCTGTAAAAGAAATACCTAGACCCGTTGCTTCTCTTAAGCCATTGAGCGTCAAAACACCTTCCATGCCTAATTCTACTTGGTTGGTTTTATGGTTCGCATAGACTAAACCATCGCCAGATTCCCCGCTGTAATCCAAGGTCTTTTCTCCGTTTAATGCATCATTACGAGTAATGCCTAGCGCAGGGCGAATATCTGTTCCAAAAGAACGAGCGACTTGAAAACGGCTACGCACATCTAAACTAAATGGGGAGTGCGGAGCATAGATTAAATTTTTACCATAAGTTAATCCAAAACCAAAGCCGCTTAAATCAGTAGCCACGTCACTTTGTTGGTAGGCTGCGCCACCGTTAATGCCAAAAATATAATCTCCCTGTTGTCTGTCTTGGGGTGTCGTTTGCTGTGCAGTTAAATCTGTTGTCAAAAAAATTGCAAAAGTTACTAAAACTGCTAATTGGGTCCATCTAATCATAACGTCGGATTTTTGCTAAGTAGCTAGGAATAGATTTCAAGCTAGCTATTAGCTGTTTACTAAATCATAAGGTATTTTTTTAGAATAGAGATTAGAGATTATTGCTTTGAGCGCATTGAAACTAAACTTAGGGCATAACTAATTTTATGAGACTTTAGTTACTCTAAATTAATTAGATTCCCATGCTTTGTCTCTACGCGCGCTTCTCTACTATCAATTCTATTACTTACTTAAAAGACTATTCTTTTTTCTAAAGGTAGGCAGGAAAATGGAAGGATAAAAATTGAATGAATTTGAGTTTTAACAATTCGTAAGTGACTATAAATGTTTTAGTTGGTTGTTTTGTGACGAATTAATTACTATACTTTTTACTGCTAAGTGCTTGATTGTCAATAAGCTAAAATGACTTAGTGTAAAGTTGACAAAATGGTACTGAATTAACTTTTACCTAAAACAGACAATCGTTAAAAAACACAGCTTCTTAATTTCAGTTTAACTAATCTTTAAGACTCCTTTTACTTTTTTTTAAGTCGTTTTTTATAAAAAAAGCTACGTTTGGTACTTCTTGGCATAAAATTCTCCTTAAACTAAGATATTATAAAGAGGCTAAGTGTACACCAAATAGGGTATAAAAATTACTGAAAAAAAGGTTTTTACCCCTAACAAGAGAAAAACTTTTTGACAGGCATTTTTTTTAATAATATATATGAGCAGTTAGCTTGTATTTTCCTTATATTTGTGGACAGCTATTACTTTCCTTAAAACTGTACCTTTTACTATTAATATTTTACACCTAAACTTAAAACGAGAGATAAACACCCAAGTTTATAACAAAAAAAGGTTCGAGATCCTAAATTCCGATTACATTATCGCAATGAATAAATGATTGCCCCTATCACTTATTGGTTGTTTAGTAAAATTAGTTTGATTAAAACTAAGCTTACTAATGCTTTTGGCATCTTGAAAATATTATAGACCTAGAAAAGTATAAATACCTGTATAAATGAAAAGACATATTACACTAACACTAACATTAGCTTTTTTTGTTACGACTCTTTTTGCACAAGAAGTGAGAACGTATGACGGTTCTAGTAATAATTTGAATAATCCTAACTGGGGGGCGAACCATAGCGAATTGGCCAGATTGATACCTGCTGCTTATTCCGATAAAATTGCTGCACCAGCTGGTGCACAAAGACAAAATCCTAGAAAAATTAGTAATGCACTTTTTGCCCAAGATAGCCCATTGTCTGATAGAATGGGATTAAGTGATTTCGTCTGGGTATTTGGTCAATTTATTGATCATGATATTACCCTATCGGAAGGAAATGACGAATCTTTAACCATTCCAATTAACTTTCCTGATGCACATTTTAATCCAGGTGGTGCTATTCCTGGAGTGAGTATCAATATGAGTAGAACCGCATTTGTAGAAGGGACTGGTACAAGTGAGGACAACCCCAGAGAACATTTTAATGAAATTTCTGCTTGGATAGATGGTTCTGCGGTCTATGGTTCAAGTTTGTATCACGCAACTTGGTTAAGAACTTTACAAGACGGTAAAATGAAAACATCCACTGGAAACTTATTACCGTTTAATACAACTACAGGAGAATTTGATGCGCCTGTTGATATAGACGCACCCCACATGGCAGACGATGTTGGCTTTGCAGAAAGACTATTTGTAGGGGGGGATGTAAGAACCAACGAAAATGTATTATTAACCGCCTACCATACGCTTTTTGTTAGAGAGCATAATCGAATTTGTGATGAACTAATACTACAATACCCAGATTGGCAAGATGAAGAAATTTATCAATATGCTAGAAGAATGGTGAGTGGTATTATACAACAGATTACCTTTAACGAATGGCTACCTGCAATGGGGGTTAATCTAGCGCCTTATTCGGGGTATGATGCGACTGTTAATCCAAATATTTTCAACGGCTTTTCTGGTGCTGCTTTTCGGATAGGGCATACGCTTTTAAGTGGTGATATTTTAGTGATGGATGCAGAAGGTAATGAAAGGGAAGGTGGCCCACTACAATTGAGAAATGCCTTCTTCAACCCAAGTGCTTTAATTGATAATGGTGGTTTAGACCCATTTTTTAGAGGCATGGGGGCTCAAATGCAACAGCGATTTGATGCTAAAGTAGTGGATGACATACGCAATTTCTTATTTGGCCCTCCTGGTGCTGGTGGAACAGATTTAGCATCTATCAATATCAATCGTGGTCGAGAGAGAGGACTACCTGATTTTAATGCTTATCGAGCTGCTTTAGGATTGACTTCTTATACTTCTTTTAGAGAGATGAACGATGACCCTGAGGTGATTGAGGCTTTACAGTCAAATTATACTAGCATTGATGATATTGATCTTTGGGTAGGGCTTCTCGCAGAAAAACACATGGCTGATGCCATTTTTGGAGAAACCGTTAGAACTTTCCTCCATTTACAATTTACTGCTATTAGAAATGGGGACCGTTTTTATTATGAAAATGATACTGTTTTATCTACTGAAGAAAAAGCAGCCATTAAAGCAACATCTATGCGAGATGTTGTGATGCGGAACACAGGGATTAAATTGATGCAAGACCGTGTATTTGAAGCGACGCCAATGCAAGAAATTTGTGGCTTCTTTGGTGAATCTGCTCAATTGCAAGGGATTGTTACCAATGAATTTGGGGCAACCGTCTTGAATGTAGATATAGAATTAACGGATGGTTCTAACCAAGTCATTGCTTCAACTGTTGCTAATGGGGGCTTCCATGTCAATGATGTCTCCACTTGTGAAGATATTATCGTAAGACTTGATAAAAAGGATAATTATAGTAATGGGATTACTACTTTAGATATGGTTTTAATTTTAAAACATATTTTGAATATCCAAGCTTTTGATTCACCGTATCAATTTATTGCGGCGGATGTTAATAAATCAAATTCTATTTCTGCCGCAGATTTAGTAGCTATCAGAAAAGTAATCTTAGGCACCACTAATACTTTCCCTAATAATAATGCCTCTTGGCGCTTTATTGATGCGGACTATAATTTCTTAGATGCTAATCCATTAGATGAGGCTTTCCCTGAAACTTTGACGATTAATTTATCTAAGGATACTGACTTTAATTTCGTAGCAGTAAAAGTAGGAGATGTGAACGGAACTGCTGACCATACAAGTCCTATTGATACGGATGGTTTATTGAGTGGGGAATCTCGAACGTCTAAAAGTTTAGCGTTCACGACTGAAGATATGCAAGTGATTGCTGGGGAGACTTACATGATTCCGTTTCAAGCAAATAGTAAGGAGTCCATTATTGGTTATCAATTTACGTTAAATTATAGTCAAGATGCTTTAGCTTTTGAAGCTTTAAATACCTCTGCTACTTTGAAGGCAGAAAATATTGCTATGGATAATGGGGTAATTCGAGCAAGTTGGAACGACCTGAATGCCATTGATGCCGAAGCTTTAAGTTTTGCTATGACTTTTACCGCTACTAAAAACGGTCGATTAAGTGAATTATTAAGTATTCAATCTAATCCAACCGTAGCTGAAGCTTACGATGCTAATTTAGAGGTTTTACCCGTAAATTTAGCTTTCACACAACCAGTTAGTACGGATTTGAATTTATACCAAAATCAACCTAATCCATTTAAAGGAAATACGACGATTGGCTTTGATTTACCAGAAAATAGTGCGATTCAACTACAAATTTTTGATGTCGCTGGTAAACAATTACAGTTGATTGAAGGAGATTATGCTAAAGGCTATAATGCGATTGAATTGAATACGACTCACTTAAAGACTAGCGGTGTTTTTTATTATCAATTGCATACTCAATTTGGTAGTTTGACTAAGAAAATGATGGTTATTGACTAATTTGCTAAATCTCCATCCACGATAGCTATCGGGATAGTAAATTTATCGACACCTGGATAAATAAAAATGGCTTACTTTGAATTATTTCAAGGTAAGCCGTTTTTTATTTTCCTAAACTAAATCACCTTTTCTTTACCATCAATAAACAATCCATTCATTTCTTCCTATAAATTATTCTTTTCTATCATAAAGCTATTATCTTAGTGACTTTTCAAATCGATACTAAAAAAATGAAAAGTACGCACTCATCCCATTCGGCTTTATTAATGTTGTTCGTAGCAATTCTTTGCTCTTGTTATTGCTGTAAAAGTACCACTTCAGAAGCCCCAGAAAAACTAGTTTACCCAGAAAAACTAATCAGAATAGATCCAACTAAAGCGGCTGAACTCTCCGAAAAAATCAAGCAAGAAGTAGCGGTAAAAGTAATGGAAGGTTTAGAATTAAGTCTATGGGCATCGGATTCTTTGGTAACGGATCCTATTTCTATTAGTATGGACGATAGAGGTGGTATTTATTATACGAATGCAGTGCGGTTGGAAAATTCTGAATTTGATATTCGAGGACATCGAGACTGGATGACGGAATCTATTTCTTGGCAAGATGTCGAAGACCGTCGAGCTTTTTTAAGAAAAGAATTAGCACCTGAAAATAGTGAAAAAAATAAGTCGATTGTCAACGATATGAACGAAGATGGGTCGCATGATTGGAAAGATTTATTAGTCGAAAAAGAAACGGTTTGGCGAGTAGAAGATTCCGATGGTGATGGATTAGCAGATCAAGCAAAATTATACATCGAAGATTTCCATGAAGAAATTTCTGATTTAGCGAATGGGATAGAAGAACACGACGGAGATGTCTTTATTGCTGTAGGCCCTGATTTATGGCGAACGACCGATACGGATGGCGATGGTATTGCCGATGAAAAAGAATCTATTAGTCATGGTTGGGCAGTGCATATTGGATTTGGTGCACATGGAATGTCAGGGGTAAAGGTTGGTCCACAGGGCAGAATTTGGTGGGGAATTGGTGATATTGGAATGAATGTAGTTGACAAAGAAGGCAAAAATTGGAAATATCCAAATCAAGGAGTCATTGTTCGTTGTGACCCTGATGGTAGCAATTTTGAAGTATTTGCTAGAGGTTTACGAAATACGCACGAATTTGTCTTTGACCAATTTGGTAATTTAATTACCGAAGATAATGATGGTGACCATCAAGGCGAAAGAGAACGTTTGGTGTATGTCACTAATGGTTCTGATGGTGGATGGAGAACCAATTGGCAGTTTGGGAAATATACCGACCCAGATAATAATGGCTATAAAGTATGGATGGATGAAAAATTAAATATTCCTAGATGGGAAGGACAAGCCGCTTATATTACGCCGCCAATTACTAATTATGTGAATGGACCAACAGGAATGGTGTATAATCCAGGAACTGCTTTAGGCGAACAATGGGCGAATCATTTTTTCATTGCTGAATTTAGAGGAACACCTGCTAAATCTCCATTGCATGCTTTTACTTTAAAACCTAAAGGTGCTTCTTTTGAACTGGAGACGACGAAGGAAATTGTTAGCGGGGTATTGCCTACGGGATTAGATTTTGGCCCTGATGGTGCTTTATATTTTGCAGATTGGATAGATGGTTGGGGCGTAAAAAATGAAGGTAGAATCTGGAAATTAGATGTACCAGATGCCTTAAAACATCCTTTGCGAGCTCAAACAAAAACATTAGTACAAGCGGATTATAGTAAAAAAACAATTAGAGAATTAGGCGGATTATTAGGCTACGCAGATATGCGGGTTCGGCAGAAAGCACAGTTTGAATTAGTGAAAAGAGGGGAAGATGGGTACAAACAATTACTGGCGACTGCAACAAATGCAAGAGAACTTCGATTAGCCAGAATTCACGGTGTTTGGGGAATTGCTCAAATGGCTAGGAAGGAAGCTCGATATGGAAGTGTATTATCTATTTTATTAGGAGATAAAGACGCCGAAATTCAAGCACAAGCGGCTAAGATGATAGGGGATGTTCGGTTAAAAGGAGCAGGGCATTTCTTAGTGCCTTTATTAAAATATTCTGCTTTACCACGCGTGCAATTTTTTGCGGCAGAAGCTTTGGGCAGAACGGCCGAGAAAAAAGGAATTGAACCCATTATTGCCATGTTGGAAAAAAATAATGATGAAGATGCTTGGTTGCGGCATGCTGGTATATTGGCTTTGGCAAGGATTGGAGAAGCTGCACCCATTATTGCTTTAAAAGATAGTCCTAGTCGCGCTTTGAGAATTGCAGGAGTCGTCGCTTTACGAAGAATGAGCAATCCTGCTGTTGCTGAATTTTTAAAAGATGCCGATGAATATATTGTCACAGAAGCAGCAAGAGCCATTAATGACGATTATTCTATAGAAGCGGCTTTGCCCGATTTGGCAATGATTTTAAAAGAAAAAAGATTTACAGGAGAGCCACTTTTAAGAAGAGCCATTAATGCTAATTTAAGAGTCGGCAAAGCAGAAAATATTGCTTTATTAGCAGCATATGCCAATCAAAAAGATGCACCAGCAGCTATGCGTGCAGAGGCCTTGGCAACACTAAGTGGTTGGGCAAAACCTTCTGTTTTAGACCGAGTGGACGGACGTTATAGAGGACCGATTGAAAGAGATGCTTCTCCAGCTATTGCGGCTATTCAACCTACTTTAAATACTTTGTTAAGGGAAGAGACAGAAGCTGTTCAAGTTGCGGCGATGTCTGTTGCTAGCAAACTGAAAATAAGTGCGGCGGCATCTACCTTATTTGATTTATTACAAAATTCATCTGCTAGTAACGTTAGGGAGTCTGCGTTAAATGCGTTGTCTAAACTGCAATTTCCTCAAATGGCAAAAGCTATGGAAATGGCTTTAGCGGATAAATCTAAAAAGGTAAGAAGTACGGCTTTAGGTATGTTAGCGGAAGCTGATTTACCAGAAGAAAGTGCCATCAACTTGTTTTCCAATATTCTAGAAACTGGAACAATGGAGGAAAAACAAGCGACCCTTTCCGCCTTGAGTAAATTAAAGAGTGTAGGAGCCATCAAAATAATTATGCAACAAATTGACCAATTGATAGCAGGAAAAGCCCAACCAGAAATCCAATTGGATATCATAGAATCGGCAGCAAATAATGGCGCTGCTGTGTTGGCTTCTAAATTAGCTGTTTATCAAAGGGCAAAGATAGCGGATGATCCATTAGTGGATTATGCAGAGACTTTAGCTGGTGGAAATGCTAGAAAAGGCCAAAATATCTTTTACAGAAATGAAGCGGCACAATGTGTTCGATGTCATGCCATTTTTGAATGGGGCGGGGATGCAGGCCCTGTTTTAGCAGGCATTGGTACTAAGCGAAGCCCTAAAGAATTATTGGAATCT
>CALFWI010000366.1 GCA_937928615.1 uncultured Saprospiraceae bacterium
AAATTCCCTCTAGTAACAATCGACCCTAAATAAAAATCGCATAAAGCAGGCGTATCCGCTACATTAACCAATACTTTATTCGCTTTTGCAATTTGTTGGACTTCTTTATTTAATTCCTTAATATTCGTCGCAGCAATGGCGATGTCTTTCCCTTCCATATCACTTGCCTCGAATTCCTTCTTGATGATTTTTACATTATAATTGCCCCCTTTTAGCAATTCATCTACCTCAGGAGATACCCAAGGAGCTACTACTGTAATATTCGCCTCAGGGCTACTTTTCAAAATAAAGGACATTTTTTCGTAGCCGACTTCGCCTGCACCGACGATCAGCATTTCTAATTGGTGGAGTTTGATGAAGACTGGATATAATGGATTCTGCATATTTACAAGATGACAGGATGATACAGGATTAACAGGATGTGGGTTAATCCTCAAAGGTGAATTTTGATTAATGTAGGAGTAACAGATTGGGGTAAAAGAAGTTTTACAGGATGACTGGATTTTTCAGGATGAACAGGATGTGTGATAGAGAAAGAAATAATGAACGATAAATGATAAGTTTGTAATTATTGAAAATCAATAGCTATTCTTCTCAAATTTGACACTTATTCTTCATTTTTCTAAAAATACGACCACACGATAACTATAAGAACTATTTGAGATTAACAGGTTTAATCAAAAGAAGTTTACAAATCCTGTTAATCCCGCATAATCTTGTCATCCTGTAGTATAGTTGTTTAAAATATGCTCAAATTCCTCCACTCGTTCAGGATGTAAATCCACCACTTCGCCAATCACAATAATAGCAGGCGCACCTAAGCCTGCTCGTTGAACAGCTTCTTCAATTGTATCAATCGTCCCCAAAACCATTTGTTCATTCGGCATCGAGCCGTTTTGGATAATCATGACAGGCATATTGGCCTTATCTGCATTGGTAAAAAGTCGGGTGATTTCTGACAGTTTTTTCATGCCCATTAAAATAACAACGGTAGCAGAGGATTGAGCCGCTAAAGCAATATCTTTAGAAATTTTGCCACTAGAAGTCGTCCCTGTAATGACCCAAAAGCTTTCGTTAATCCCTCTACGAGTTAAAGGGACTTGTTGTAATTCTGGCACGGCGTAACAGCTTGAAATCCCTGGGACTATCGCTGTTTCAATACCAAAATTATCTATATACGCTAGTTCTTCATGTCCTCGGCCAAAAATAAACGGGTCGCCGCCTTTTAAACGAACAACGTGCCCATGCGAATAAGCATATTGCACCAACATCAAGTTGATTTCTTCTTGTTGATAACGGTGATTATTCGCTCTTTTACCAACGTATATTTTCTCCGCATCTTTAGGCGCTTCTGCTAATAATGCTGGATTACTCAAGGCATCATATAAAACCACATCCGCACTTTGCAAAGCTTTTAAACCTTTGACCGTAATTAATTCTGGGTCGCCTGGACCTGCGCCTACTAGGGTTATTTTTGGATTATTTTTCATATTCTGGTTGCTGGTTGCTGGTTGCTGGTTGACGAACTAGATAACTAGCAACCAGCAACTAGCAACAAGTTTATGCTTTATAAAATTGGTCAACAACTAACTTCTCTGCATCTACTGCACCTGCACGCACCTGCTTTTCTCTAGTGGAAACCACCTTTGCAAAAAATGCTGCTGCTTGCGCTAAGTAACTTGTTGCAAACTCCGCTTTCGGTTCATTTCCTTGAATTTGATACACCAAATCTGCAAAAGCAGTAAATCCATCTGCTAATTGAAAATTGCCAGTAGCAATATAATGTTGGTCAAAATCGGTAATGATACCACTATGGGTATTACATTTTACATCTGCACTTAATAATAAAGCCTTCGCACCGATGATTAAAGAAGTGTAACTATTATAAATACTGAAAGCATAATTATTCTTAGCTAAATCTTCTTTGGCTAGCTCAATTCTTTCTTTGGCATCATTTACAATCGTAGACACTAAATCCAAAGAAACCCCTGCACACTCTCCTACTCCAATATCTTGTACATAGTCCGTTACTTCGCCCCAATCTTGCAAGTATTCAGGGCTTAATGCTTCTACTTTTGCCAAATCCTTCAATAAATTGTAAAAATATTTTTTACCTTGTTGTTGGTAATAATCATTAAAATATTGGAATTCCCCACCATTATCTTCGTAATCCGCTAGAAGGGTTCTTACGACATCAGGAATTTGCTTAGTGGGGGTTTTGATGACTCTATCTGCAACATAACCATTGCCTTGTGGGTCAACACCACCACCAATCACCACTTGCATTGCTGGAAAAACCAAAGCACCTCTTTTGATAGAACTTCCGTGGAAACCAATATTCGCTGCCATGTGCTGTCCACAAGAATTCATACAACCAGAAATCTTAATTTTAATATTTCTTTCGTTCACCAAATGTGGATATTCCGTTCGTAGTACTTCTTCCAGTTTAGTGGTCAAACCAGTACTGTTCGTGACACCTAAAGCACAAGTATCCGTCCCTGGGCAAGCCGTAATATCCATAATGGTATCAAAACCAGGTTCCCCTAAATTTAAAGCATCTAATTGGTTGAATAAATGAGGTAAATGTTCTTTTCTAACAAATCTTAAACTAAATCCCTGATTGACAGTAATTCGAATATCGTCCGCTGCGTATGCTTTCACCAAAGCAGCAAATCTTCTTGCTCTTTCTGCGCCAATATCTCCTAATGCCAATCGAAGATTCACGCCATAGAAGCCTTTTTGTTTTTGTTCAAAAACATTCGCTCCTAACCACGCATCATATTTTTCTTGATTGTAAACAAAATCAACGGGTGCTACTTTACCCGCGGCAACAGGCGCACCTAAAGGCACCGTATGTCTATCAATTTTGTAAGTCTGGTAAGGCAAAGCTTTCATTTCAGCCTCCACTAATTGCATAAAACCTTCCAAACCTAACTTCTTTACTAAAAATTTCATTCTCGCCTTATGTCGCTTTTCTCTTTCTCCGTGGCGGTCGAATACTCTGACGCCTGCTTCCATAAAAGGAATGATTTTGTCCTCATGCAAAAACTCATAAGCAACTGGGGCAACAATAGACTGCGCACCCAATCCACCACCAATCACTACTTTAAACCCTCGTTCCCCTTCCTCATTAATTCGAGGAATAAAACCAAAATCGTGGAAATAAGTATAAGCGGAATCCTTATCAGAAGAAGAAAAGGCTGGCTTGATTTTTCTACCCATGTCCTGAGAAATCGCATTTCTCAAAAAGTATTCATAAGTTGCCTGTACATAAGGCGACACATCAAATAATTCATCTGGATCAATTCCTGCCACAGCCGATGCCGTTAAATTACGCACCGTATTTCCACAAGCCCCTCTAGCCGTTACGCCGACTTCACTTAGTTCTGTCCAAACACCAGGCGTATCTTCTAATTTAATATGATGTAACTGAACATTCTGCCGAGTCGTTAAGTGCAAATTACCATTGGTATACTTTTCAGACACATCTGCCAAACGGGTCAATTGCGCCGTTGTCAATCGACCAAAAGGAATCTTCGTTCGGAACATTTGCACATCTTTCTGCCGCTGTCCATAAACCCCTCTAGTCAATCTAAAATGACGGAAACGTTCTCCATCCATTGTGCCATTTTTCATGGCCTCAATTTTATGTTGCAAATCAATGATGTCAGCCGCCGCCGCTACATCAGATACATTCTTTAAATTTAAGGTACCGCTCATGTTTTTTATTATTAGATGAGAGAGTAAAGAATAGAGAGCAGAGATAGCCAACGCATTATCGGCTCTAATCCTTGCTCTCTAATCTCTATTCCACAAAAGAAAAAGCCTTTTCAAATGATTATTTTGAAAAGGCTTTTTTTATATATAATTGTCCTCCTTTTGAGGTATTAATTATCATTAAAAAATCGCACTTTCCAAGTGGAACATTTTGCTACAGCAACAACAATCTTTTTTAGTATATTTCTTCATTTTTTGATAGCTAATTGCTTGATTGAAAATACGACTAATTATACAGCATCAAACCAATTTTAGTTTGATTTCTCTACAAGATTATGTCCAAAAAACACGAATTGCAAGAAACTTTAACATTATTTTTATATGTAAAAAGTAACATATTTTTGTATTAAAAGACTTTATTTTAAATCTACTTTGCTTTATGTTTAAATTGTAATTAACTAATAATCAATGATTTAAAATTAAAAAACCATAAATGCCCAAAAAAATTAAGCCTTTCCTCAAAAAAACGTCAACAAATATTATTTTTTACAATATTATAGTTTTTTTGAAAAAAGGCTTAAAAGTAGCGGCTTTATTACTTACTTATATTGCTCAATAAAGTTGATGACCTCCTCCACTAATTTATCCAATTCAGTACCTTGAAAATTATGATCTGCACGGTCAAAAATTA
>CALFWI010000367.1 GCA_937928615.1 uncultured Saprospiraceae bacterium
CTACTACAGATTCAGCCTCTATTACTTTAATTTCTGCTTCTGCTACAACTGGTGCTGGTGTTTCCTTAACCATTGGTTTGGCACTCGGTGTAGCCGCAACTACGGCTGTTTCTTTTTCAGCAACTGCATCACCACAAGCTACTACAGAAAGTAGAGTGGCAAAAAAAGCCATTTTTAATACATTTTTCATGATTTCTAATTTTTTAGTTAAAGTGATTTTTGGTTCTATAACTCCTCTCTCTTGGTTTGTTTATTATTGTTCTATTTAGACTCGTGTTATTCTAATAAGGTACCTCCTATTTGAAAGACATAAACAGAACGCCACAGGAAATAAAAAAGTTATATCGAAATTAAAGAAAAGAAGTGGACTATGTAATCGCCGAGACACTAGAATGTTATGGATTGCTTAAAATAAAGAAAATCAATCCTTTATCGTGTTTCTTTTCTCTATCCGTAGAGATTTTCTATATTTAAGCCATAAAAGTTACTTTTCTTAAAAAAACTAGGTGCACTAGGTATAAAAAAGAAGCATGAAAAAAGTCGTTTTAATAGATGGTTGCCGAACCCCATTTTTACGGTCTGGCACCGATTATATGGATTTAATGTCCTATCAATTAGGGCAATTTGCCATCAAAGGGTTATTGGTTAAAACAGGTATCGACCCTAAAATGGTAGATTCGGTGGCGATGGGTTGTGTCATTTCCAATATCAAAACACCTAATGTGGCTAGAGAAGCCGCTTTGACGGCAGGCATTCCAAATACTACGCCTTGTCATACGGTTTCACAAGCCTGTATTTCTGCCAATCGAGCGATTGCCGATGGTTGTTTGGAAATTATGACAGGACAATCGGATATTGTCATTGCTGGTGGCATCGACCATACTTCAGATACACCGATTCAGTTTCCTCGAAAGATGCGTAAGAAATTGTTTAAAGCACAGCGGATTAAAACGATGATGGATAATTTAAAATTTGTTTTCTCTTTACGTCCATCTGATTTTGCGCCTGAACGTCCGCAAGTTGCGGAATATACCACCGACCGAGTAATGGGGCAAGATTGCGATATTATGGCAGCTAGTTTTGGGATTACTCGCGAAGACCAAGATCAATTTGCTGTTCGTTCTCATCAATTAGCGGCTAAAGCGCATGAAGCAGGGCATTTACCCGCAGAAATGGTAGAAGTAACTTTACCACCAAAATTTGAACCGATTAGTAGAGACAATGGCGTTCGAGGGAATTCTACGATAGAAAAAGTGGCGAGATTAAGACCTGCTTTTGATAAGAAATTTGGGACTTTAACTGCTGCCAATTCTTCTTTTTTGACAGATGGCGCATCCGCTACTTTATTAATGTCCGAAGAAAAAGCCAAAGAATTGGGGCTAACGCCAAAAGCAGAAGTGGTCGCCTTCGCTTTTACTGGGCAAAGTTTAGAAGAAGAATTATTATTAGGACCCGCTTATGCCGTATCAAAGGTTTTGAAAAAAGCAGGCATGGAGTTAAGCGATATGGATGTGATTGAATTTCACGAAGCCTTTGCTGGACAGATTCTAACCAATTTAAAGGCACTAGCTTCCGATGAGTTTGCGCAGAAAAATTTAGGTAGGGATAAAGCAGTTGGCGAAGTGGACCAAAGTAAATTTAACTTATGGGGCGGTTCTTTATCTATTGGTCATCCTTTTGGGGCAACAGGTGGTCGAATTATGACGACCTGCGCCAATCGTTTGCAGCATGAAGGTGGAAAATATGGGATATTGGCAGCTTGTGCGGCTGGGGCACATGGGCATGCGATGATTTTGAAGCGGTATGAGGCGTAGGTAATTTTCAATTTAAAATTTTCAATGTTCAATTTTCAAATGGCGCAGTTTGAAAGTTATCTAAAACAATTTAATTAATTATGGAAATCAAAGATTTTCTAACGATAGAAAAAAAAGACGGTATTGCTACCCTCTGGCTAGATAATAAAAAAGAGAAAATGAATGTCGTCTCTCCAAGTGTCATTGACATTTTTGGGCAGATATTCGAGCAGATGGAAAATGATAGTGAAGTACAAGCAGTCATTTTCATTAGTGGTAAAAAGGATTTTATGGCAGGGGCAGATATCAAGTCTTTTGCTATCGAAAAAACAGGCGATTTTCGACCGATTCAAAAAGCAGGACATGATACCTTGGATAAAATTGAGAATAGCAAAAAATTATATATCTCGGCGGTAAATGGAACCGCATTCGGGTTAGGAACAGAGTTATCCTTAGCTTGTCACGCTCGAATCGCAACCAATAATCCCAATACGAAATTTGGTTTACCCGAAGTAAAAGTGGGCATTCTCCCAGGAGGAGGTGGTACACAGCGATTACCTCGACTAGTCGGTATCCAAAAGGCTTTGGATATGATGCTGACAGGAAAGAACATTTATGCTGTCCCTGCGAAAAGAATGGGTTTAGTAGATGAATTGACTGCTCCAGGAAAATTGCATCAAGCAGCAACCATTCTAGCAAAAAAATTGCTACAAACACCAATCAAAAGAAAATCGAAATTATCCTTTGCAGAAAAATTATTAGAAGGAAATCCCATCGGTCGCTCTATTTTATTCAAGCAAGCCAGAAAGCTGGCTTTGAAGCAGTCGCAAGGCAATTATCCTGCGATTCCTGCGATTTTAGATTGTGTGGAAACAGGGATTAAAAAAGGGACCAAGGCAGGGTACGAAAAAGAATTAGAGCTGTTTGAAATGTTATTATTGACGCCAGAAAGTAAAGCCTTACGCTCTATATTTTTTGCTTCGACTGATAATAAAAAGAATCCTTACGGAAAAGAAAAGGCGACGTCTTTGAATACTTTAGGCATGATTGGCGCAGGATTTATGGGCGCAGGCATCACTGAAATTTCCGTTAACAAAGGCATAGATGTTTTATTAAAAGATATCAAACCAGCAGGCATTACGGCGACGAAAAAAGAAATTTGGAAAGGATTAGCTAAAAAATTAAGGCGAAAGTCCATTACTAAAGCGCAAGCCGAAGAAATTATTGGTAGAGTAAGCGGACAATTGACGTACAATGATTTTGATAATGCCGACATTGTGATTGAAGCGGTATTGGAAAGGATGGATTTGAAAAAGCGGATTATTGCGGACATAGAAAAGCATTGTAAAGACGAGGTAATTATAGCAACCAATACCTCTTCCTTATCGGTAACCGAAATGGCAAGTCATGCGACTAAACCAGAAATGGTGATTGGGATGCATTATTTTTCTCCTGTGCCTAAAATGCCTTTATTAGAAATTGTTAAAACGGATAAAACATCCGATGCGGTCATTGCTTCCTGTTATGAGTTTGGTTTAAAGCAAGGCAAAACTTGTATAGTCGTCAAAGACAGTCCCGGTTTTTATGTCAATCGAATTTTAGGGCCTTATATGAATGAAAGTTTATTACTCTTGGACGAAGGCGTAGCAATTGAAGCGATAGACAAAGCCATGAAAAAGAAGGGGTTTCCTGTGGGCCCAATTACTTTATTTGACCAAGTTGGTTTAGATATAGCAGCACATGTGGTGGATAGTAGTCGAAAAATAGTGGCCAATAGAACAGGTTTTGACATTAGTGATAGTGTGATTAATATGTTTGAGGCAGGAAGATTAGGCCGTAAAAATGGTAAAGGTTTTTATAAATATGACGAAAAAGGAAAGAAACAAGCGCCTGATACGAGTGCCTACCAATTTTTTAAGGGAAAAGGGAATACTTCTATGGCTATGGAAACCATCCAGAATCGCTGTTTATATTTAATGTTTAACGAGGCCGTTTTATGTTTAGAAGAAGGCATTATTGCCAATCCAACGGATGGTGATTTAGGAGCAGTTTTCGGAACTGGCTTTTTACCTTTTACAGGCGGGCCTTTCCGATATATGGACCAATTAGGGATAGATAAGGTGGTAGCCACGATGAATGATTTAGCTAGTAAAAATGGAGCGAAATTTAAACCTGCAAAGTTGTTAATGGATATGGCAAATAATAGAGCGCAATTTCATACGTAACACAGCTTTGTAAGCTGTGACCACACTACTATACAAAATAAGTTAGTCCGCTTAAAAACAAGGCGGTTGTGGGAAACAACCGCCTTGTACTGCTCAAAATAAGGCGGCAATTTCCCATTGCCGCCTTATTTTAAATAGAAAACCTAAAAATGTATAGTAGTCTAAGCTGTGACCACATAATGTGCAACAGCCAATTATTTTCGACCTACTAATATGGTACAGCTTAAAAAACTGTGTTACTTAGCCCTATTACAAACGATAAACTATGTTTAGACCCCAATTAACTATTTTGCTATTCTCTGTATTAGTATTTGCCTGCCAACCACAAAAAAACGATGAGACGGAAGTCGTTGAAGCAGAAACGGTTGAAGAAGAAGCAAGTAACGAAATAACGCCACTACTAGAAGTAAATTTAGTCCATGCAAAAGAAGAAGGTGTTTTGGCAACAACTGAAATTGTAACCGCAACCTTTGACCCTGTTTTTAAAAAAGCCAAAAAATACGAAGCGATTCCACTAAAACCCTATTTAGAAAAACTAATTGCTGCGTCTAATTTAGATACGGCGAACACCGAAATCATTTTTTTATGTAAAGATGGTTATAATCCGAGTATGACTTTGAGTAAAGTGATGCAAAATGAACCTTATTTAGCGATTCGAGACTTGGATGTGTCTGAAGGCAACAATTGGATGGATACGCTACAAGGCAAATGGAATCCTTTTTATTTAATATGGACCAATCATTCGGAAGGAGACAAAGGCTATACTTGGCCTTATGGCTTAAAATATTTACAATTTAAAACATCAGATGCGGCCTATAAGGCTGCTATGCCGACGGATAAAAAAAGGATTGCAGGATTTGAATTATACAAAGAAAAATGTATGAAATGCCATTCTATGAATATGGTCGGTGGCGTAATGGGGCCAGAAATGAATGTACCAAAGAATATTACCGAATATTGGAAAATGGAAGATATTAAAGCCTTTGTCAAAAATCCTTATGCTTATCGCTATAATAGTAAAATGCCGCCTGTAGCAGGATTAAAAGATGCGGAATTGGAAGAGATTATGGAGTATCTGAGCTATATGAAAGGGCAGAAGATTGAATTGGACTAAGCTGTTGAATGTATCATTTAGCAGTTGAATTGTTTGGACAGATGTCCAAACAATTCAATTAGAGACTGTTCAGTTAACTGTGTTTAAACAAAATTTCAGATTTGAAAATCAAAGGCTTAACTGCCTACTGCCACTGTTTACTGCCTACTGCGTTCAATTAGGAGTTGGCTATATTTTATATCCCTATGGCTCTATATTTAGAAGAGTTCGCAGGGTCAACTTTAGACATAATCGCATAAATACGCGTTTTTTGTTGTCGAGGGGCAATCTTAAAAATGTCAATTATTTCACTACCTTTAGTATTGGCAAAGACTTTCATAATCATCGCATTCAAATATTTATTATTGACTTGCCCGACGGTTTCTAAGACTTGCATCATGACCGCCTTTCCTGTTTCCACATCATCGTACATCGAATCTAAAGCTTGTCTATGATAAGTATACATCGCTTCACGGAATGGACGAACACTTGGATTTAATAAACTCTCCATTAACCAATAACGGCTTTGTTTTCCGCCACTTTGAGCAGTCCAGCCTGGAAAAGCGGAGGATTGATTCGCAGGGAAAACATTGATTAAATTCTGTGCTTTTTGAAAATATTTTTCTCCACCATAAGGAGAAAAAGAATCGTAATCTAAGCCTAAAATAGTATAGGCATAAAAAGCTAAAGTATGCGATAAATTATCGGAATAAGCATTTTCTTGAAAATCAATGGGTTGATAGGCTTCAAAATTGAACCGCACACTTTTATCTAAGTGCGTAATTAAAGGAGTCTGATAATCTGAATTAAAGACTGGACGAATGGCTTGAATCTGTAATTCTGCGGCAAAGGAAGTCGTTGATAATTCTTCTAGAATCGTGACTTGCATATTTACTTCAATGCGTTCACTTTGCTCAAACTCATCCTCTGTCCACTTTTGATTATTCATGAATTCTTGTATGGAGTTTTCCATACTTTTAAAAACTTGAGGGTCAGATTGTGCTTTCTGCGCATTGACTCTTACGGTCACATTTAATTCTTGTGCAAAAGTTGTAAAAGCAATTAAAGCGAATAAAGTCGTTAGGATTATATTTTTCATATGATAAAAGTCATTAGTCAATGGTCATTAATCAATCGTACTGCCTGTAGCAGATTTACTAGTATGTAACGGAGAATTGACCATATTATTTTCAATAAACTATTCTTCTATTCGTGAAAAAAGAATTAGAGTTACTTTAAGAACCTGTAAAAATCAAAAATCCCGAATAATTGAAACCAACTACTCGGGATTTTTTTATTACGACAAAGAAAAGAACAGTTTTAAACCAAACTATCCATTCTTAAAAAATCTCCTTCTGGTTGATACATTGGGAAATTTTGCATGAAAGTATTGACTTGCTTTTTAACATCACCGATTAATCCTTCATTTTCTGCATCTGATAAAACCGCATCAATCCAATCTACGACTTTTACACAATCCGATTCATCAAATCCTCTAGTGGTAATAGCCGCAGTTCCAACTCGAATACCAGAGGTAACAAATGGTGATTTGGTATCAAAAGGGACCATGTTTTTATTAATGGTAATATCTGCTCTAACTAAAGCATTTTCTGCTAATTTGCCAGTAACACCTTTGTTGCTAAGGTCTAATAACATCAAATGATTATCCGTACCACCCGAAATTAAATTATAGCCTTTTTTGACAAAAGCATTCGCCATTGCTTGTGCATTTTTAATAACCTGTGTACCGTAAGCTTTAAATTCAGGTTGTAAAGCTTCTCTAAAAGCAATGGCTTTAGCAGCAATTACATGCTCCAATGGTCCACCTTGCATACCTGGGAAAACAGCGCTATTCATAATAGCAGACATTTTAATCGGATTGCCTTTTCTTGTTTTTCTTCCCCAAGGGTTTTCAAAGTTTTTACCCAACATAATCAAACCACCTCTTGGCCCTCTTAAAGTCTTATGGGTCGTAGAAGTCACAATATGACAATGCTCCATTGGGTCATTTAAGTGACCACTGGCAATTAAACCAGCAGGGTGAGCAATATCTGCTAATAATAAAGCGCCAACATTATCAGCAATCGCTCTAAATCTAGCATAATCCCAATCTCTAGAATAAGCAGAAGCGCCACAGATAATTAATTTTGGTTGTTCTTGGATGGCTTTAGCTTCCACTTTGTCCATGTCAATGATACCCGTTTCTTTTTCTACCCCATAAAAAGTTGGGTTATAAACTTTACCAGAAAAATTAACAGGAGAACCATGAGATAAGTGACCACCATGTGCTAAATCAAAACCCAAAACGGTATCACCTGGCTGTAATACAGCCAAAAAAACCGCAGCATTTGCTTGCGCACCAGAGTGTGGTTGTACATTGGCATAAGCCGCCCCGAATAATTCTTTCAGGCGGTCAATGGCAATTTGTTCAATTTCATCGACTACTTCGCAGCCACCATAATAGCGTTTGCCAGGGTAGCCTTCTGCATATTTATTCGTCAAACAAGTACCCATTGCATCAATGACTGCTTGACTGGTAAAGTTTTCAGAAGCGATTAATTCTATTCCGTGGCGTTGACGTTCTAATTCCTTTTGAATCAGATTAGAGATTATGCTATCTTTTGCCATATTAATTTTTTGTTATTTTTTAAAATTCAATTTGAATTTGAAGGATTTTTAACTATCCTAACCTAAAAAAATGTATTTGTTAAAGTTGAGAAAATAAAGATACCTCAATCAGGGTATTCTCAAAAATAAGCAGCAAAATTACAATATTTTACCCTAAAAAGTACGTATTACTAACAAGCTTAGGTACGCCATTTAGTACTTTTTTTATTTTTAACACGTCTAAAGGAAAATCTTTATTTATTTGTTTGATTTTTACTTTACTAATAATTATAATATTTTCGCTTTAAATTAATGCTAATGGCATCAATTTTGGCATTTAAATAAATGGATTATTAATTGTGACAAGCGATTTGCAATCATTTAAAACATAACACTAAGGACTGCGCATGCGGAATAAGACGATTGAAAAACTAGTTATATCTCTTCTTTTTTCCTTTATCTTTAGCAATATAGCTTTTGGAAAAGTAGAGCGTTTACGTTGTATGTGGCGAGATGACCCGACCACAACAATGGTGATTGGTTGGGACCAAACGGCTGGAAATAATCCCATACTCTATTATACGACTAAAAATAGAGGAGGCAATATGGCTGCTTATGCCACAACTCAAACACCAGATAGGGTAATTGTCATCAAGGGGATGAATAATCATTTTGTCCGTTTAAAAGGCTTGCGACCAGGAACAACTTATTATTTTAAAATAAAAGATAGTCAAGGTAGTACTGCTGTACATTCTTTTCAAACAGCACCCGCCTCTCCTTATAGTCGTTTGTCTATTATTGCTGGAGGAGATTCTCGAAACCACAGAGAAGCTCGGATTAGTGCGAATAAAATAGTTGGAAAATTACGCCCTCATTTTGTCTTGTTTGGAGGAGACATGACTTCAGCGGATGTGAGTAAGGAATGGTTAGCTTGGTTTGACGACTGGCAACATACGATTAGCGAAGATAGAAGATTAACGCCTATTGTCGTTGCTAGAGGAAATCATGAATATTCGAACAAAACCTTAATTGATTTATTTGATGTACAAACGATTGGTTTGTATTATGCGCATACTTTCGGAACGGATATGTTGCGTATTTATACGTTAAATTCTTTAATCCCATCTGGTGGAAAGCAACAAGCATGGTTGATGAAGGATTTAGAAAAGAATGATTATATCCAATGGAAAATGGCGCAATACCACCATACCATTCGACCACACACCAAAAGAAAACCAGAGAAAAATGAGATGTTATTAAATTGGGCGACCCTATTTTATAAATACCAAGTGCAATTAGTCGTAGAATCAGATGCCCATGTAGTTAAAACAACTTATCCGATTAAACCTTCTAGAGCGGCGGGAAGTCATGAGGGATTTATTCGAGATGATGAGTTGGGGACGGTCTATGTTGGAGAAGGTTGTTGGGGCGCTCCTTTAAGAAATAATGATGACCCAAAACCTTGGACTAGAGCAAGTGGGAGTTTTAATCAGTTTAAGTGGATTTTTGTGGATAGAGAAAAAATAGAAGTTAGAACCATTCAAACAGATGGCGCAGATGCAGTAGGTTCTGTAGATCCATTTAATGTTTTTATTCCTCCTTTAGGATTGACTATCTGGGAACCGCTTACTGGACCAGTGTTGACTATTGAAAATAGGGCGTTAAATAATCAAGCTATTGCGGAGCATAGTCACGGAGAAGCATTAGCTACTAGAGGAGCTGAACCGATGGAAATTGCCGATTTTCAAGCAGGCCCTAAAGACCAAGATATTTTGGTGACTTGGCAGGTGAAGAATGAACGACCACATAGTAGATTTGAAGTACAGCGTTCTTTTGGAGATGAAAATTATACCACGATTGGCAAGATGGGAGGACAGGCACAAGATAAAGTGGGGAATCACAACTATAAATTTGTAGATAGTGGTTCGGGTATTACGGCACAGGCAAAATATATTCGTTATCGAATTAAATACATTAATAACACTGGGAAAATTGGCTTATACCATCCACCGATGCCTAAATTGAGTGGAGGTGGTATCAATCAAGGACCGACTGGAGTCAAGAAGATAATGACGGATAAAAATAATCGGCTACAAATAAAGTATCAATTAGCTAAACCTTCAAATGTTCGGTATCAGATATTTGATACGAACAGAAGAGAAGTATTCAGCAATTATTTAAGTAATCAAGCACCGAAAAACTACCTTAAATCATTAGACTTAAGTGAATTGCAAAATGGCAGGTATGTGTTAGTGATAAGAGCGAATAGGGTAGAAATAGAAAGGTATCAAGTGATTAAGAGGTAGATAGGAGGTTATTAAAGCGTAAATAATAGCCTTTAATAACACGAAGTAATAACGTTCAAATGTAGGCATTGGTCATATGAGACTAGGCACTTAGCAACATAAGACCAATGACTGGTAGATTGATGTTTTACTAATTCATTGAAAATTGAGGCAAATAATTGTCAGCAGTACTAAAAGCAGAAAGCATATTCACATTTACTTCCATAAAAGAGGTTAGTGGCATATCCGCTAACATATTCAGCACTTCCATTTCAGATTTAGCATTAAAAATGGCCCAAAGTTTAGATGTCTCAAAGGATTGAGCATAGGTACTCAGTTTGCCTTCATCAAAAAAACGTTCAACAACCATTTTTTGGTAAGGAATCAAGTCTTTGAATTCAATGGAGAGGTTCTTGGGCAGCGTAAAATCTACCATAAATTGATAAACGGTGTTCATTTTGCAAAGCGACTTTATTTTCAAGAAGTACAATAGGTACTTCCTGTTTTCTTTCGTGACTCATGTAGTAAAGGAAAGTGCTCAACAGGGGGATGAACTTACTGTGAAATAAGTCCGCATTGAGCACTTCTCCTATACCTTAACAAATGTATCCGAAATGTGCCTTAATCGCTACTTTTTAGGTTTAGGAATTACGGTTTTGCTACTGGCTGTCAATTTTTTCAATAAAGATTGGTCACTTTTGTCCGCTTTGGACATTTTTTTTAAACCCTTTCTACCTTATTGATGTTGTAAACATGACTTTATCGTCTGAGCAATGGAGGAAAATAAAAAGTGCTCTTTTTATTTAATTCCTCACAAATTATAGTAGCTCAAGTTATTTTTTAATATTATTTAGCATTGATAAAGGCATTAAAAATCGATAAACAAGATAATGAAAAGACAATCAGAGGCAGGAATGCCAATGCCTTACGGGCAATTCAGAATGATAGCTTATGCTGATCGTAAGCGAGAAAAAATGCCACATTTTGCATTAGTTGGTGAAAACATGAATCCTGAGAAACCTGTTTTAGTGCGGATTCATTCGGAATGTGT
>CALFWI010000368.1 GCA_937928615.1 uncultured Saprospiraceae bacterium
ATTAAACTGGGTAATAAATTTTCAATGTTAATAGTACCCAAATTCAATAATTTAATGCCTATACCTAGAATTAATAAACCACCTACAGAACTTAGCTGTGCAATAATGGTCGTTGTAAAAAAAGACTTCATTTGATTGGCTAATATTGTCATTCCTCCTTGAATTAACAGCATTGGAAAAATAGAAAATAAAACGCCTATGCCATAAGTAGAGGCAAAAGCGATAGAGCTTACTCCGTCTAAGGTTGATTTTACCATCAATAATTCTCGATTACCTGAGATGCCTTCTTCTATAGCGCCTACAATCACCATCGACCCAACACAGTATAATAAACAAGCGGTAATCAATCCTTCCGTAAATTGTTCATCGCCAATATTTAAGGTGTTTTTTAACCATTCCCCCAGTGCTTGAAACTGTTGGTCTAAATGCAGACTTTCGCCAATAATACCGCCAACAATTAAACTAAAAATTAAAACTAACAAGTACCCATCTGGCATTTTTAAGCTCATTTGAATGCCAATTAATAAAGTAGCCAAACCAATAGCTTGAAAAATAATCACTTTAATATTTGGTGGAAATGCCTGCTGAAGCCACAAACCAAGCAAACTACCAATGATGATGGTGACCATGTTAATAAAAGTACCAATAGGAAGTCTTTTTGTCATGCGGCGAAGATAGGGAAGATGGTGGTTAAAAGAGGAATTGTTAAAGGATATTTTGCAGAGGGCGAAGGGCAGAGAGGTGAACAACCTCTGCCCTTTGCACCACGCCCTCTACAAATTCAAAAATATATATTTTGAGCCACTCGATAAGTATTGGCGTGTGCTTCGATAATATGGGCTAATCTTTCAGAATAGCCGCCACCCATACTGACAGCTACGGGTATTTCGTGGTCTTTACAAGTTTGTAAAACCATTCGGTCTCTTTCCTTACAACCAGCGATAGTCAAACTTAATCGACCTAATTTATCAGAGGCAATAACATCTACACCCGATAAATAGAAAATAAAATCTGGTTGTACTTCTGCCAATAATTTGGGTAGGATTGCTTGTAATGTTTTTAAATAAAAAGCATCTTCTGTTTTATCGGGTAGCCCAATATCTAAGTCAGATTGCTGTTTGCGCAAAGGGAAATTTTTAGCACCATGCATACTAAAAG
Source organism: uncultured Saprospiraceae bacterium (assembly GCA_937928615.1). GTDB lineage: Bacteria > Bacteroidota > Bacteroidia > Chitinophagales > Saprospiraceae > JAFMDF01. Next base: position 1,159 of record CALFWI010000368.1, read on the forward strand.
TAAATACCCGATTTTCTGTTTGAAAAATTTGAGCCGTTCCGTCGCCTTGATGTACATCCAAATCGACGACTAATATTTTTTTAGCTAATTGTTCCGTTAATAAATAATTGGCGGCTATTCCGATATCATTCAACAAACAAAAACCAGAACCTTTATACGTATAAGAATGATGAGTACCGCCTGCAATATTCATCGCAATCCCAAATTGTTGGGCATAAAGTGCTGCCTGAATAGTCCCGTCCGCTATATGTCGGCCCCTTTCAACTAAATTCTCTGACATCGGAAACCCAATCTCCCTAATTTCTGCCCGACTTAATTGTTGGTTTTTTAAGCGATGCCAAAACGTTTTTTCATGGGTTAATAAAATAGTCGATTCTGCTAATGGTTTCGGATGGAAAAAATTGCTTTCGGTGATAGTCCCCTCATAAATTAATTGCTCAGGTAATAGTTCATATTTTTCCATTGGAAAGCGGTGTTTCTTAGGCAAGCTGTATTTATAAATAGGAGAAAAAGCAATTTTAAGCATAAGTTATCAGGATTGAAGGAAAAAAGATTACGCATACATGTCTGTCTGTATGGAAAGGATTGCAGTCCTACCGACCGCAGTATTTAGTCATTTTTTATTAATTTAGTGACTCATTCTTTTTTTATTTTAAGCAGATTCAATAGTTCAGGCACGTGACTAAGACACTAATTTCTGTCTAAAAAATAGAAATTGCTTGTTTTTGTTTACAAACAATTCTATTTTCACTCTTAGTTAAGGTAAAATGGATATTAAATGTACTAGATTGATTAAATGAGAAAAGAAGAATTAGGTATAACAAAAAGTAAATTAGATTTTAAATTAAACAGCCCTAGACTTGGTGTTTTACGAATTCATCGTTTATCATTCATCATTCATCGTTCTTCATTTTAATACATTATTTAATCACTTAAAACTAACATACTTATTATGAGTTTATTTTCTTTTTTGAAAAATGCTGGGTCAAAAATATTTGCACCAACAACAGGTACTTCTCCTACAATAGCCAAAGGAACAATTCCTCCTGTTGTTGACGCAGAGGCGGTCAAAAGAGCAGAAGCAGTCGCCAGAAGACAAAAATTAATTGTATTGAAAGGCGTAGTGAACAGCCTTCGATTAGATGTAGATGATTTGGATATAGATTATAAAGATGACACCGTAACGGTTTATGGGAGTGTTAATGCTCAAGGAGATAAAGAAAAGATTATTCTAGCGTTAGGAAATGTAGCAGGAGTTGCGGCAGTTGATGATAGAATGACCGTAGAGAACCCAGAACCAGAAGCTGTTTTTTATGAAGTAAAAAGAGGAGATTCTTTGTCAAAAATTGCCAAAGCACATTATGGAGATGCAATGAAGTATAAAGCTATTTTTGCAGCTAACCAGCCGATGTTAAAAGACCCTAATAAAATTTATCCAGGACAAGTATTAAGAATTCCTAATTTAGATTAATATAGGGGGATAAAGCCAGTTGTCTGTTGCGAGTTACCAGTTAAGGGCCAGTTGATTCTGACCAAACTGGCAACTGGCAACTCGTAACGGGCAACCAGCAATCGGCAACCCACAACGCTCCTAACTCAACGAATCAAAAATTTGTTCTGTGTGCGTTTTTGTTTTTACTTTCTTAAATATCTCTGTAATTTTTCCTGCCTCATCAATTAAGAAAGTCGTTCGGTGTACGCCTTCATATTCTTTCCCCATAAATTTCTTTAGCCCCCAAATACCGAAAGCTTTAATCGTTTCCAATTCTGTATCTGCCAGTAAGCTAAAAGGAAATTCAAATTTATTAATGAAATTTTGATGCTTTTTAGGGCTATCTGGACTAACGCCTAATAATTCAAATCCTTTTGCTTGCAGCGCACTATAATTATCTCTTAGGTTACAAGCGGCGGCGGTACAGCCTGGCGTATTATCCTTTGGGTAAAAAAATAAGATTAATTTTTTGCCAGCAAAATCAGCTAGAGAAACCGTTGTTCCTTTTTCTGTCAGCCCGCTAAAATTAGGTGCTTGGTCGCCGACTTTTAAATGTGTCATTATGATATTGTTTTTAATTGAGAGAATATAAATTACTGAAAATAGTAGTTATTTTTCTTGTAATTGCTTACAATTGAGCTACTTAAAGGGGATTAACAAGGATTGATAGGTTTTTGTTTAATCCGCTAGAAGGGGCGTTCAAAAAGAAAGGTATGTTTATTTCTCTACTACTACTAAGAAAACCTTTCTTCTTTTATTCAACAATAAGTCCGTTCTAGTCTTTTTTATTATATTACCTCCTCTTTTAAAAATATAAATCAATTAAGATGATATTTCCAATTGGTGATGACCAAGTGCGTGGAGGCAGTAAACCAATTTTTAGCTATCTTTTTATTGCTATTAATGTGTTGGTCTTTCTTTACGAAGCTTCTCTTTCTCCCGATGCCCTCAATCAATTTATCCTATCCTTTGGTTCCATTCCTTTAGAGACCATGAATGGAGAAGATTACTATACGTTGTTAACGAGTATGTTTTTGCATGGTAGTTGGATGCACCTGATTGGAAATATGTTATTTCTTTATGTATTTGCGGATAATATTGAACAAATCATTGGCAATACCAATTTTTTGATTTTCTATTTAGTAGGTGGTTTAGCGGCTCATGCTGGACATATCTTTTTTAATATTGATAGTCCGATTCCGACAGTCGGCGCTAGTGGAGCTATTTCAGCAGTTTTAGGGGCTTATTTAATTATGTTTCCTACATCAAAAATAAAAATTTTAGTCGTTTTTCTATTTAGGTCTTTTAAAGTTCCAGCTTTATTATTCCTTGGTTTTTGGATTGTGCAGCAGTTATTTAGTGGATTTGCAGCCATTGGACCAGAAACAGCAGAATCTAGTGGAGTAGCTTGGTGGGCGCATATTGGTGGATTTGCATTTGGCGTAATTGCAGGCTTTTATTACCGCAACCTTCAAAGAGAAGAACTGGAACGCTTTAAACAAGGCGCTATCATTGGCTTAGGATTTAAAAGTCGATAAGTTTCATGGAGTCAAAAAAAAACGAGGTCACAAAGCATATCTAGCTTTGTGACCTCGCAACCTCTATACTTCGTAACCATTTTATTAAGCAGCAACGGGATCAATCTCTTCTAATTTAGCTTCCAATTGTGCTTCTAATTCTTCGTTAATATCTTCAACTTCATCTTTAGAAAGATCGTCTTTTTCCACCTTTAAGTTATCTATAATAAATACTTGGCGAGCAGGCGTATTCTTACCCATAAAATAAGATAAGATATCATCTATATTGGTGTCTTCATTCATCACTACAGGCTCTAACTTAATGCCATCACCAATAAATTCTGCAAATTCATTAGGAGAAATCTCTCCTAATCCTTTAAAACGAGTAATTTCTGGTTTGCCTCTTAATTTTTTAATGGCATTTTGTTTCTCTGTTTCACTATAGCAATAAAATGTTTTTTGTTTATCTCGGACTCTAAACAAAGGCGTTTCTAAAACAAACAAATGTCCATTCCTTACCACATCTGGAAAGAATTGTAAAAAGAAAGTTAATAAAAGCATTCTAATGTGCATGCCATCCACATCGGCATCAGTCGCAATAACTACTTGATTATAGCGCAGGTCATCTAAACTATCTTCTATATTTAGTGCATGTTGTAATAGGTTAAATTCTTCATTCTGGTAAACAACTTTTTTGGTCAATCCATAGCAATTCAAAGGCTTTCCTCGCAAACTAAAGACCGCTTGTGTTTGCACGTCTCTTGCTTTTGTAATCGAACCACTCGCAGAATCTCCCTCTGTAATAAATACAGTAGTTCTTAATCTATCCTCTTCTTTTGTTTTTTTATTACTATCGTTAAAATGAAGTCGGCAATCTCTTAATTTTTTATTATGGAGGTTGGCTTTTTTTGCTTTTTTACGTGCTTCTTTCTGGATACCCGCAATATCTAAGCGTTCTTTTTTAGATTGCTCTATTCTATCTTGCAGTGCTTTTAAGACTTCTTCATTCTTTAATAGATAATTTTCTAGTCGTTCCTTGACAAAATCATTGATAAAAGTACGAATAGTAGGCCCTTTTGGACCAATATCATTAGACCCTAGCCGAGTTTTTGTTTGTGATTCAAAGATAGGATCTTCAACTTTTACACTTACTGCGGTAATAATAGAAGCACGAATATCTTTAACATCATAACTTTTATTAGAAAACGCACTCATTCCTCTAATACAATTAACTATAGCTTCTTTATAAGCATTTAAATGCGTTCCTCCTTGGGTCGTATTTTGTCCGTTTACAAAAGAATAATATTGTTCTCCGTATTGATTGCCATGCGTTAATGCCAATTCGATATCATCTCCTTTTAAGTGGATAATTGGATATCGCAAATCATCACCATTCGTTTTTCGAGTCAATAAATCTAATAATCCATTTTTAGAATAAATAGTCTTGCCATTGAAATGTAATTTTAAACCTGCATTTAAGTAGGCATAATTCCAGAGCTGATTTTCGATGTATTCTGCTCGGAATTTATAGTTTTTAAAAATGGAACTATCTGGCTTAAATTCGACGAAAGTACCATTAGATTCTGTTGTTTTTTTGATTTTGTAGTCATGCTCTAAATTGCCTTGATTAAACTCTGCAATTTTTGTCTTGCCCTCTCTAATTGCTTGAACTTTAAAGTAATTAGATAAAGCATTCACTGCTTTTGTACCTACGCCATTTAATCCTACAGATTTTTTAAAAGCCTTAGAATCATATTTACCACCAGTGTTAATTTTTGACACACAATCAATCACTTTACCTAGGGGAATTCCTCTACCATAATCTCTGATAGCAACCATTCCATTCTCCATATCCAATTTAATATCAATGGAATTACCAAAGCCCATCACGTATTCATCAATACAATTATCTAACACCTCTTTTATTAGGATATAAATACCATCATCTGCGGTAGTTCCATCGCCTAATTTTCCAATATACATTCCTGGGCGCAATCGAATATGTTCTTTCCAATCAAGGGAGCGAATATTATCTTCATTATAAGTTACTTTTGCCATACTGTAAAAATATTTTAGGCTTATATTAATTTGTATTTATCAAATAGTCGTTATTCAACTGGAATATTATAAAGAAAAAGTAGTTACTTCAAGTACCTGAATAAAAGAATTAGCAACTGAAAAGAACAGAAGGTATGTTATTCTTTTGATTGTCAAGTGATTATTTTTAAATATTCCTTTAATTTATTAAAATTATTTTTTTTTTAAATTTTAATAAATATCTATTTTTAAAACAAAAATAATTAATTAATAACACAATATAAAACTTTTGTTGATTAATAAAAGTTGTTTTAAACAGTTTTAACCGCCAAAATCCTAGAAAAATGCATCTGTTTTTTTTGAAAGCGAGCTATAAACAATGCATTTGCTGAAAAAATAGCAAAAAAAGTTAATTTATTTTCATAAAAAATTCTTTTCGATAAAGTTCCTTTTTTACCTTTGTCATCACTTAACAGTTGCTTATACAGATTTGCGAACAAGTTGAATGACAAATATTGTTTTTTTTATTCTTAAAGGGGCATTTCATTTATAAAAAAACATAAGTAAATTTTGTTACTTATGTAAAAAATGCTATTATTGCCCGAACAAAACAGAAAAAAAATTACCAACCATGAGGTTAATAATTAATTTAGTATTACTAGCTATTGTTGCTGCCCTGATTTATGTCTTAGTAGACAGTATTAGAGAACCTATTGCTTTCAAAAATGAGCGAGATAAAAGAGAGGATGCAGTTGTTGATCGTTTAAGAGATCTTAGAAGAGGGCAAGAATTATATCGAACCATTACATGGGGTGATTTTGCCAGTAATTGGGATGATTATAAAAAGGTTTTAAGTACAGGTCAAATTCCTTTTGTTAAGGTAATTGGTGATCCTGATGATCCTGATTTTCAAGGGAACGTTACTTATGATACCAGTTATACACTTGCTGCAGATTCTATTAAATCATTAGGTTGGGATTTAAATGAAATGGTAATGGTGCCTTATGGCAATGGAAAAATGTTTGACGTGCAAGCAGATACACTTTCTTACCAAAAAACATTGGTAAATGTAGTTGAAGTAGGTACGAAGCGTAGCACATTCATGGGGAAATTTGCGGATGAAAAATACAGAAGATATGATGCGCGCTATGACCCAGGTAGTATCCTTAAATTTGGTGATATGAACAAACCATCAACTGCGGGGAATTGGGAAAGGTAAGTACTAGCGTTGTCAAAGCCTCTTTTTCAAAGAATAATATACCTCAATATAAACTGTCTATCCTGTGTGGGGTAGACAGTTTATCTTATTGTGTCTATAGTCAAACTGAAGAAGTCCTCGTTTTAAAGAAGTTTGAGCTAACGGCTCCGCTTGTTTTAAATAACGAAGCTATTTTTTCGACTACTTTTAAAGATATATGGGAGAACGACCCTATTCTCTCTTACCCTTACCCTACCATTCATATCGCATTTGTAAGGCCTCATTATACGATTATTCCTAATAAACTATATCAAGCAGCAAACAAAGCTTCTTATCTTACCCCATTGAAGTCAAATGCAGTTATACCAGAGCTATATCAAGTTAATAACTTACCAACTATTGAGGCTAAATTAATTTTTAGTTTACCACAATCTGCTATTGAATTTTTTGAATCAAAGTATACCTCAGGCACAAAATATTACAACAGTTTTACTTCCTTAATTAATGGAATTGCTAGAGAAATGCGGACGCTTTCGGATAAACATGTATGGTTAAACATTCATGCTAGTTTATTGCAAATTATTTTATTTGATGGGCAAAATTTAATTTTTTCTAACCAATTCCTTTTTGAAACAGAAAAAGATTTTATCTATTACACTTTATTAGTTTACAATCAATTCAAACTAGACCCTAGAATTACACCTATACATATTAGCGGTCAATTGGTGAAAGAATCTGCTATTTACAATAATTTATATCGATATATCCAGCATATATATTTTACTGAAATTCAGACTTCTTATCAACTAAATACACAATTGACTTCCCATCCTAATTATTTCTTTTTTGACTTGTTATCAATTGATCAAGAAACAGGAAATAAATAAGGTATTATAAGAAGTAATTTTAGTTTGTGCTTAGACAAGACATGAGGAAATGTAAGGTTGTCATGTTTTATCGTCAACACGGCAACACAGTAACATCGAAACAACACAAGTTAAGCTGTCAAAGACTTATAAATTGTACCAGTAGGTTGTATTTGTGCTACTTCTTTAATGAGGGAAAAAGAAAAGGTTACCCGAATGAGTAACCTTTTGCCAACCTTTAGTTTCATACAATACTTCTAAAAAATCTTTATATTAAAATTAGTTTAATTTTTAATGGAGTAATAATTTTATAGTTATCACGGATACCTAACTCCTCAACGATGACTTAAAATTAGTTGATAGTATTGAAAAAGTAGGTATAATTCTTTTTTATTTCGATGCCCTATTATCGCAATCGTTTGCGCAAACGATTGTTGTTAGTAACTTTTTTAGTATTCTATATTTCTATTTTAATAAATAAGCTAAATTTTAATGAACCGTATTACAATAAAAGATATTGCTAAATTATTGGATGTCAATCCCTCTACGGTTTCTAGAGCGTTAAAAGACCATCCAGATATAGGAGAAGCTACTAAAAAAAAGGTTCAACGAGTCGCTAGAGAGTTAGGTTATCGCCCAAATTATCAGGCTATTCGATTTCGACAAAACAAGAGTGGGTTAATTGGTTTGATTATTCCAGAAATGGGCATGTTTTTTTTTCCCGCTATTATTCAAGCTATTGAAGAAATTACTAAAAAAAATGGATACCATTTAATTATTCTTCAATCTAATGAATCCATAGAAAAAGAAAAAGAGAATGCATTCATTTGTAAAAATTTTGGCCTAGATGGTTTATTAGTTTGTTTATCAAAAGAAACAACTGCTATCCCTCATTTTACAGATATGATTCAAAGTAAAACGCCTATTGTTTTTTTTGATAAAGTATTACAAAGTAAAGAACTATCTACAGTCGTAATTAACGATTATAATGCTTCTTTTACGGCTATTAATCACTTAGCGAGGAAAGGGTATAAAAATATTAGTGGGGTTTTTGAGAATCAAAATTTAGAAATTACAAAAAGCAGAAAGAAAGGTTTTTTGGATGGGCTAAAAAAGCATCAACTTGCTTATCGAGCAGATTTTTGTTTTCACGTAAATACTTTAGCAGAAGCCAAAACACAATTTCTTGATTTATTAAACAAGGAAGACCTACCTGATGCTGTTTTCGCAATGACAGACCATGCACTGGCAGGCATTATTCAGGCAATTTATGAGAAGGGCATATCCATTCCAGATGAACTAGCAGTTATATGTATTAGCAATGGCAACTTACCTTATTATCTAAATCCTCCAATTACGCACATTCGACATTCTGGCTATATGGTAGGTAAAGCTGCCGTAGAATTATTATTTGATTTAATGAATGATAAAATTCAGGTGACTAAACGGCAGCTAGAATTAGAGACTTTTTTGGTGGAATTGGAGTCTTGTTGATAAGAGAAAATGAGGTGATGAGTTTTGGTAAGTCCATAATCTCATTACCTTATTAACTCACTTTCCTACTTCTGTGCATGCTTAATTAAATAAGCTAAAATACCAGTAAATAAAAGATTAGGCATCCAAACAGCCAACGTAGGAGGTAATGATTGATTAGTGGCAAAAGTAGTAGAGAATTTCGATAAAAAGACATAGACAGCGCCTAAGGCGATTCCTAGCGCTAAATGCAAACCTAATCCCCCTCTAACTTTCCGAGAGGCAATGGCCATACCTATTAAAGTGACAATAATAATGGTGATAGGCTCTGCGGTTCTACGCAATATTTCTATTTCATAACTTTTAGTGGTTTTTACCCCTCTTTGTTTTTGTAAAGCTATGGCTCTATTTAATTCAGGAGTCGTTAAGGTTAATTTATCATTTTCGTAATACACAAAATCTTCTGGATATAAATTTAGCATAGTGTCAATACTTTTGCGCACGCCAAAAATCATCGTTTCTTGATCGCCGTCAAAAGTCCGAATTTCATAATCTGTTAATCTCCAATTATTAATACTATCTTTTTGTGCAATCCATGTTGCTTTTTTGGCTTTTAAGCGAACAGTCAGTCGATTATCTACAAATTGTTCGAGGATTAAATCTTTCGCTGAAGTATCTCTTTTTCTATAAAATCGAATATAAGCTTTTGATTGAGTCTTAGCAGCTTCATCTCTATTCAGCAATAAATGAACATCTCTCGTTTGTCCTTTATCTTCATTTTTATAAATATAGGTATGTTCAAAATCGACTTTAGATTTATTTCCTAGCGGAATGATGTAATGATTGCCAAACAAATGTAGTCCACAAATTAAACTAGAAGCGACTAAGTAGGGGAGCATCATTCGTCGAAAACTGACACCTGCATTAAGGATAGAAATAATCTCTGAGTTATAAGCCATTCTCGACGTAAAGAAAATGACAGAAATAAGTGCGAATAAAGGAAATAACAAACCGTTAATCCAAGGAATAAAGGCTAAGTAATAATCCACAACTATTTCTTCTAAAGTACAGGCTTCTTCTACAAATTTGTCTACCTGTGAACTAAAATCAATAATCACCGATACCATTGTAAATAGCAAAACTGTAAAGAAGAAAGTCTTCAAGTATTTAGAAATAATATATCGGTCTATTTTTTTTAGCATAGGAAGATTAAAAATTATTGTAAAACACGATTTAGTTTCATGGTTACAATATTATAACTTTTAGTGTTAATGAGGAGTTATTCTATGAATTAATAGAGAGTAGGGGAATACGTAGAAAGCTTAAATCATCCATCATACATCCATTAAATTATTTTTTAGATAGATTTATGATTTTCGACTCAGCCACATTGCCACGATAAACCCAGAAAGCAAATGCCAAATTCCCCACCAAGCAGCCACTAAAGCCATACCACCTAAATCACTAAAAAAGTTAAGCGCAATAATTAAGGCAAGTCCCGAATTTTGAATACCTGTTTCGATGGTGATTGCTTTAGTATTGGCAAGGGACATCTTCATGAATTTTGCCCAGCTAAATCCTAACAAAAAAGCTAGGGAATTGTGAATAAGCACAATAAAAAAGATGTCATCTAGATAAGTTAAAATATTATCCCAATTTCCTTTTATCCCAAAAAAGACAATTCCAAAGAAAATAAGCATCGATAATATTTTAACAGGGGATTGAATCCGTTGGGTTACTTTAGGGTAAAAGTGATTAATGGACATGCCTATAGACAATGGAAGGACCACTAGTTTTAAAATAGTTTGAATCATTTCAAGCGGGTCAACCGAAATGCTTTGACCCAAAGCAGCCGTATTCGGAACGTATTGAGACAATAAGCCAAATAAAATAGGCGTGGTAAAAATTGCTGCTAAAGTAGAGATAGAAGTCATCAGAACTGACAAAGCAGTATTTCCTTTAGACAAGTGCACGGCAAAATTAGAAACATTTCCACCAGGACAAGCAGCTATTAAAATCATACCCAAGGCTATGGATGGCTGTACATTCAAAATAAAGGTTAGTCCCAAAGTGAGTAATGGGAGTAATATTAATTGAGAAATGAGTCCTATAAGTGGGGGCTTGGGAGATTGGAAGAGTTGTTTGAAATCTTTGATTTTTATATCCAAAGCAACGCCAAACATCAAAAATCCTAGGCAAAAATTTAATAAGACGAGTTGGTCAGGACTGAAATTTATTCTTAGTGCGTCTATATTTTCCATTTGTGAAATAAAATAAAATTATTTTTTATTATTTATAATAAAGTATAATTAATTGATAATCAATTATTTGTGATTGTAATGAAGTGTGGTTTAAAAAATAAAAGTAAATTTTTTTTAAAAAAAATCAGTTTTCACATAATAAAATGACAGATAAAGACATTTATAGTGTATAATTATTAACAAAAAAGAAAAATTAAATAGCTTATCCAAATATCTTCTACTTTATTCTAATCTAGATTTTTAACCGCCATTGCGGTTTACTGCATTTCACTCTAAATAACAATTCCTGTAACACAAATTACTTTTATTCAAAAATCAATCGTTTGAATAGTTGTTTGGAATCTTCTAAACTTCATTTAAATAGGCATCTTTTAACTTAAAATTTAAAGCGATATTTTTTTATGGTTAAAACCTTCTACACTTATTTGTGACAAAAAATTAGTTGACGATTTATTTTTTCAGACTTTTTTAATCATTCCGCAATAGTTTTTGATAGTTTAAAAACTATTTTGATTAACAAACACTATTAAGCCGTTTAGCTAATTTTTGGTTGTCACGTTATTTTGGCAAAAAACAAAAGTGACCATCATGAAGTACCTATCGTTAATTTTAACCATGCTAGTAATTGCTACAAATGTAGCGTTTGCACAAGAAGAAGTATCTACAACAACCGAAAAAGATTTTTTCACAGAAAATAATTCCCCTGCAACTATAAATACGCCCGAAACCGATTCGGAAGTCCCCCAACCAGCCAAAAAAACAAAGAAGCCGAAAAAAAGTGGCTTTGAATATCAATTTGAAGCCATTAATTCAGGCAACGCTGATCGTATTGCAGACATGCAAAAAGACAGCATCCATTACTATCGAAAAAATGAGAAAGGTGAAACTGCCCTAACGTTAGCTATCAAAAAACAAAATGCCTCCGTGGTAGAAGTACTAACTAAAAAGGCAGTCATCAATCTCAAAAATGACGCAGGCGAAACCCCCTTAACGTTAGCTATTAAAGGCGGTAATTTAGCTATTATCAACTTAGTAGCGAAGCGAGCAAAAACCTCCCTGCAAAATGACGCAGGCGAAACCCCCTTATACTTAGCAATCGAATTAGACGACCTCTTCCTCCTAGAAACGCTATTGAGCAAAGGAGCTAGAATCAACCACAAAAGCAATGGCACGACCCCCTTAGCCAGAGCAGCGGAACTGAATAAGCCTAAAACGGTGGCTTTCTTAATTAAAAATGACGCAAAAATTAATGAACCGAATGCTAATGGCGAAACCCCTCTTTACATCGCTATGCAAAAAGGACATGATATTGTAGCAGGCATTTTATTAAGCAAAAGCGCCGACCCCCAAGGCGATGCGAACTGGAAGAATAAGATAGGTACCCCCATTTTACAATTGGCTACTATCAATGGAAATCCTGCCATCGTGCGGATTTTAATCAACTATGGTGCGGAAGTCGATGCGACAGATTATATGGACAATACCGCTTTATGTATTGCAGCTGAATTAGGCCACTTAGAGGTAATTCGTGCCCTTATTCAAAATAATGCCAATGTCAGTCACCAAAATATGAAAGGTGATACTCCCTTGATGTTGGCGGCTGCAAACAAAAAGGACCAAGCGGTTACTTTACTACTGGAAAGTGGCGCAAATGCGACCATTATGAATTATTCTGGCTACGTTGCTGCAGATTTTTATAGCGATACGGTATTAGACGGCTTATTTGCGGCAAGGGGAGCTAAACAAACTATTAGTGAGAAAAACAACACGAACAACACAACAAACAAACAACTAAAAGAAACATCAACCGATTCAAAAAACAATCAATAGGCGTCGTAAAGAGTGACTCTTGCTAGTTGTTAATTGGCAAGGTCGCTCCTTATTTTAAAAAATGTAAAAAATAATCATCATGGCAGTAGCAGTTATAATAGCGGTTTTAGCGCTTGATTACCTTATGAAATAAAGAAACTAACAGTAGGCAGAGGTTAGGATTACAAGATTAGATTTTCCCATATAACCGATTTATTAGTATTGACTAACAAATCCCACTCTTATCTGGTTTTGAAATGCTAACAGCTGTCTGTTGTAAAACGGTATTCGGTTGACGGTACACGGTTAACGGTTCTTATTCAAAGAAACGGTGAACCGTAAACCATTTACCGTATACCGTCAAAAGATATTAACTGGTCATAACGTTTGGTTTAAAGACACGATTCAGGGGTGAATCGTGTCTTCTTTTTTGGTAAGTATACTTTTATAAGTCAGGCGACAAAATCAAAATGACTCACTTTATTTTCGTTCAATTACTAAGGGAGGGAGTAGCTTAATGTGCTTCATCAAATTCCTCTAAAACCATAACGGCTGCTTCCCAAGCTTCCATAGCCGTATCTAACGCTGTTTTTTTAGCGTCATAATCCGCCATTACTTTTTGCTCTCGGCTACTACCATAAAAATCAACCTTTGCCATTTCCAGCTCAAACTGTTCAATCTTTTCTTCTAATTGGCTAATTTTATTTTCGGCATTTTGAGCAGTTCGCTGCAATCTTTTACGTTCTTTTTTCTCTTCAAAAGTCAGTTCTCGTTTTTCTTCAACTTTTACTTCCACTTTTTTAGGAGCAGTTTTATGTTTACTTTTTTCTAATTCTACCTGCCGCATATTCTCCATTTCCCGCTTTTCTAAAAAGACATTGACATCTCCGATATGGTCAAACAGTTGTTTGTCTCTAAATTCAATCGTTCGAGAAGTCAGGTTACCTAGGAAATCTCTATCGTGCGAAACGACAATTAACGTACCATCATATTCAATTAAAGCTTGCTTTAGGACATCTTTAGAAATCATGTCCAAGTGATTCGTCGGCTCATCCAGTACCAATAAGTTGAAAGGTCGCAATAACATACAAGCCAAAGCAAGTCTGGCTCTTTCTCCTCCTGAAAGTACCGATACTTTTTTATCGGCATCTTCTCCACTAAACATAAAAGCCCCTAAAATATTCCGCAACCGAGTCCGCATTTCTGGTGGAGAGGCATTTTCCATGGTCTGCAAAAGGGTCGAATCAGGATGTAGCGTATCCGATTGGTCTTGTGCATAATACCCCACAGAAACATTATGACCTAAGGTAATATCTCCAGCTGTAGCAGGTAATTTATTGACTAATATTTTGGCAAGCGTTGTTTTTCCTTGTCCGTTTTGACCAACAAAAGCGACTCTATCGCCCCTATCCAGTTTAATGTCAACCCCTTCTAAAACATGTAAATCTCCATAATGCTTTTTAACTCGTTGTCCATCTACCACAATTTGTCCCGAACGAGGTGCAGGCGGAAATCGCAAATTCATAGCCGCTTTATCTTCGCTATCAATGACCACTCTCTCCATTTTGTCCAGTGCCTTTTGCATCGACTGCGCCATCTTCGTTTTATTGGCTTTTGCCATAAAGCGAGCAATGGTTCTTTCTTTTTCTGCAATGACTTTTTGTTGATTTTGGAAAGTTGATTTTTGTTTTTCTCGACGTTCTTGACGCAACTGAACGAATTTACTATAAGCTGCTTTGTACTCAAACACGTTTCCTAATTCTACCTCAACGGTTCTTTTGGTAACGTTATCTAAAAATTGTTTATCGTGCGAAATGGTAATAACTGCACTTGGGTAAGTTTTTAAAAAATGCTCTAACCAAATAATGGATTCAATATCCAGGTGATTGGTTGGCTCATCCAGTAGTAAATAGTCTGGTTTTTGTAATAATAATTTGGCTAATTCAATTCGCATTTGCCAGCCACCACTAAATTCATCGGTTAATCGACTTAAATCACTATGTTTAAAACCTAGTCCTTTTAATATCCGCTCGGCATCCACGCCCATCGTTATGCCTCCTAAAACAGCAAAACGGTCATTTAACTCTGAGAAATCTTCAATTAATGTGGAGTAAGCATCACTTTCGTAATCCGTCCGCTCTCCCATTTCTTTATTAATTTCCTCAATTTTTTTCTCTATTTCTACGGCTTCATTAAAAGCAGTCAAGGTTTCTTCTAAAACGGTTTTACCTTTTGGTAAAAACATTTCTTGGTGCAAAAAGCCAAGCGTGCTCTCTTTTGGCATGGTGACATTGCCACCATGCGGCGTAATTTCGCCCGCCATTATTTTTAATAAAGTAGATTTGCCCGCCCCATTTCGACCGACTAAGCCAACTTTGTCGGTATTCTGAATAACAAAATTGACGCTATCTAATAATACTCTATCGCCGTATTTCACAAAAACATTCGCTACGTTAATCATATATACTAGTCATTGGTCATTAGCCATTGGTTTGATGAGCCAATAACTAATGGTTTTATTCTATTTTTTTTTCGAGTGCAAAATTACGGTTCATTTAGAAGAGTTGCGGGGTTATTTATAGTTTAATTTAGGTTATTCTTTTTAGTGTTCACCAAAAGTTATTTTTATTTATTTATTACTTTTGGTGAAAACGAGTTTATGTTAATCGGAAGAAAAAAAGAAATTAAACTATTAGGAGTTAGAAAAGGGCTTAAATGCGCTTAAATGGCTAAGTGGTAGCCTATAAATTGTAGGGAATAGCTACGATTTTTTTTAAGAACTCAAGGTTTACTCAACCTGCCCCATCCCACTCGGAAAACCACTATCAAACCAATCAAAATGAATAAAACATATTGTACAGGCATATAAGAGAAGACATAAATTCGTGTTTTTTCCATAAACCACATAATCAGTAAAACAGCACCGACCATCCAAATCAACCCAGACAATTTACCGAAACCTGGGATTTTATCTAGATTAATTGATTTTCGGATAATCATTAGCGTTGCGAACATAGAAAAAATAGGCAGAATTTGTGTGAAAACATCTGCGTCCATAACACTCCTTCGTTCAAATAAAAACAAATAAATATTAAGCGTTACGGAAAAAATACCAGGAACGGCTACTAGGTAAATAAGGACAGAATAGTAAACCTGCCAAACCGTTTCGTCTTCTTCCCCTTTCCCTATCACGGTACCGATAAAGGCAGCTAGTGGAATTAATAGAAAAAAACCAATAATGTAAGCAGGATTAACAGAAAGTAACTCAAAAAATTCTTTAAGCGTCATAATACAATGTTTAGGGAATGAAAGCCAAAAATAACGCCATTTTTTGAATATTGGTTAAGGATTTGACGATCCTTTATTTTGAAAACTAAAGTGTTGTCGAAAAAGTGCAGTTATTTGAATAATTTGTGCTAATATTTTAGAAAAAAAGAAGGTAGTTTTAAGGATTATTCAAACCAAAACCCCATCTTATGTCCATAAAAAAAGGCAATAAAATCCAGTTTGAAAAAGCAGACATTTATTTGTTTGGTTTATTAGTCATTGCCATCCTTGGTTTTTGGCCCTCTTATTTCTCCAAGTTTTTTGACGGAACGGCTGATTTTACGCAATACATCCATGCCCATGCTACGGTGATGATGCTTTGGGTGGTCTTTTTAATAGTACAACCTTTATTCATTCGACAGAAAAAATTAGCAATACATCGTATCTTAGGTAAAATATCTTATGTTTTATTTCCTTTGGTTATCATTGCAGGTGCATTATTGGCTCACCATCGAGCAGCATTTGAAACCAATTTAGCAAGAGGTCTATTCATTCCTTTCAAAGATATTGTGGTTTTACTGGTCGCTTATGGTATTGCTATTTACTACCGAAAAGATATAGCAATTCATGCTAGAGCAATGATTGCTACAGCTATTCCTTTTTTAGAACCCGCCTTAGTTCGTTTCTTAGACTGGTCATTACCAGATAATTTTCCACTAGATCCTTATGCTTGGACCATCTTGATAATGGATTTAATTTTAATAGGATTGATTATTCGAGAGCGGAAAGAAAAACAAGGAAGATGGGTATTTCCACTTATTCTAGGCTTGTATTTTGTCATTCAGTTTATTTTGTTTTTTGGGGTAGAAATTCCTGGTTGGAAACCTTTGGCAGAGTGGTTTGCTGCTTTGCCCTTAACTTAGAGCTTGTTGGGAATTTATCCTTTGGGCTAAAAAAACGCCTTTTTCGTCCTGGTTTCGTAAAATTTATTAGCAATAGCTACGGCTATTACGAAGAAATTTCACATCATCAGCACAAAAAATCTCTACCTGTCGGTAGACAGGCATCTTTTTTATCTCCAAAAACAAATCCCCAGCAAACGCTTAACTATTGTAGGACAACGGATAGAAGTTCAAATAAGACCTATACTACAAACTGCCTAGGGTAATACTGTCGACTGCTACCGCCTCCTAGGTTTATATTTTGATTGAGTCAAAATTTCTTGTACATCTTCTAAAGCAAGCAAATCTTGCATAGTCGCTTCAGGATTTTTACGCATATAAGCTTGGACAATTTGCCACCCCATCCAATTCCCTACTTCTCCAGGAGAGTCATCTGTCAATCCAGCAGATTTTGGGGCGGGAGTAACTAGCGATTTATAGTTTTTATAATCATCAGAGTACATCAATTCTTCCTTTAGTAGATAGCCCCAAATATCTAATTCAAAAGCATCGACCCACGCTACTTGCTGACCCGTATATCCCAATTTGATACTATCGGGGGCATAAGGCAAAAGGTGGTCTAGCACATACATTTTTTTACCATTATTAATAATATGGTCAATAAAGCGATTGCCTTTAACAGGTCCGACCAAATCATCGACTACCCCCTTAAATATTTTGGCAGGTAAATGGGGTTTATCGTTGGTTCGAGCGACATATTTGGGTAAACTTAATGGCGGGTAATAATAATACTCAAAATCCTTTCCTAAATACAAGTCCAATCCAATAGCAATAGCATTTCCCTTAGGCGGAATGGCAATACCATAAGTAAATTCAGAAATAAAAGTATAGAATTCAGGAACTTCCTTATTTGGAAAGTAATGTTTATAAAATTGAAATCCTTGTTTTAATGCTTGCTCAACGGAACTGAAATCCCCATAAACAGAATCTACTTTATGGTGTAAATCTCTCACAAAAGGATACGTTAAAAAACCTTTAGTATATTCTCGATAAGCACCTGTAGTATCCCAAGGTTTTTTAATTTGTAATGCCCTAGTCAAATAGAAATCAGTAAAATCAGGATATTTTTTTTCCAAGGCTTCAATCCCTGCGGCTACCTGATTGGTATCAATAGCAAATAAATCTTGGTCAAATCTATTTATTTTTATAGTCACATCCACATCACTAACATCTGGAATGTTCTTATCTTTGTCACTTGAACAGGCTGTGAAACAGTTTAAACTTATTAATAATATAAAAAATAGCGCAAAATTATTTTTTATTAGCATAAATAGAATTTTTGTGCGTTTTGTAAGCTATTACTACTATAAACAACTGTCTATGTTAGAATATCATTGTCAAACGATGAACTATAAATGATAAACGATGAATTCGTAAAGCAAAGATGTATTAAAATTTAGTAGGCATTCTTTTTTTACAATTTATCGTTCCTAGTGCCCCATTTATCGTTTAGCAGGAAGACTTTAAATTTATCATAGACACAACCACTATAAGATGAAAAAAATTGTCTTAATTCTCCCCTTTTTTTGCCTAATGGCTACCCTTGGCTTTAGCCAATTAGATTTAGATTTTGATAAAGAGTTGAGACTAGGTTTCCAACTAAGTCCTTCTTTTAGTTGGATGTCTACGGATGATAATCTGATTAATGGAAATGGGCTCAATTTAGGGTTAAAGTTAGGGATGGTAGGCGAGTACTACTTTAGAGAAAATTATGCACTGGTGAGTGGCATTAATCTAGCTTTTAATCAAGGCGGTACCTTAAAACATCAAGAAGGCGGCGATTTATGGCCAAAATCAGAATTAAGCGATTTGGCTTTACATACGTTACCAGATGGCGTTAACTTAAAATACCATATCCAATATTTAGAAATTCCATTTGGAATAAAATTGCGGACTAAAGAATTTGGTTATTTACGTTACTTTGCAGAGATTCCTATCTTTAGTTTAGGGTTTAAATTACAAGCAAGAGGAGATGTACAAGGGACGGCATTAGATAGCGAGCGAGAGAACATTACAGAAGCTGTGAATTTATTCAACCTGACATGGGGTTTTGGTGGTGGCGTACAATATACACTATCTGAAAGCACTGCTTTAGTAGGTGGCATTATTTACCGACAAGGATTCACGGATGTAACAGATGATTCAGGATTGAAAATAGATGGAACAACTAGAGAGGACTCTAAAGGAATCATTAAGAGTTTGACCATTCGCTTAGGTTTTCTTTTTTAGTAGGCATGGATTAAAATAAAAATAGAAGGATAAAATTATGTAATTATTTTTTTAATGTGTTAGGCATGTATTCCATCATTTTTCTAAGCATTTAAACCTTAAATTTCTTATCTTCGTCCGAATTTTCAAAAAGGAGGCGTTTAAATTAGTACCAAGTACCATTTAAAAACACACAAAAGACAAAAAAAATGACTGGCGGATTAATAAATGAAGACTACATCAATAATTTTATTGATAAGGCACTTGAAGAAGATGTTCAAGATGGCGATCACACTTCCCTAGCTTGCATCCCTGCAACGGCAAGAACAAAAGCAAAATTATTAGTCAAAGACGATGGGGTGATTGCTGGTATAGAACTAGCAGAGCGCATTTTCAAAAGAGTTGATCCAACGTCAACGGTTACTTTATTTAAAAAAGATGGAGAAGCCATTCGATTTGGTGAAATAGCATTTGAAGTGGAGTGTAATTCCCAAGCTTTATTAAAAGCAGAGCGTCTGGTATTGAATACGATGCAACGAATGAGTGGGATAGCAACGATGTCCAACAGATTTAAATTTGAAGTAGAAGATTTGCCTGTAATCGTTTTAGATACTAGAAAAACAACCCCTTTATTACGATTTCTAGAAAAATGGGCGGTTAAAGTAGGTGGTTGTACCAATTACCGCTATGGCTTGTATGATAGAATCATGATAAAGGACAATCATATTGATGCTTGTGGTGGTATTCAAGAAGCCATTAAAGCGGTTCAAACTTATTTTAAAGAAACAGGGAAGCAATTACCAATCACGGTAGAAGTTCGAAATCTAGTAGAATTACACAGAGTTTTAGAAGTCGGGATGGTGGATAGAATTATGCTAGATAACTTTGAAGTGCCGCTTTTAGCAGAAGCAGTAGCAACGATTGGAGACCGTTTTGAGACAGAAGCTTCTGGAGGCGTAAATATTTATACGGTAAGAGAAATTGCTAAATCGGGCGTACAATATGTTTCGGTAGGTGCATTAACGCATTCAGCGACTAGCTTAGATTTAAGCTTGAAAGTTATAAAATAGCGTTACCAGTTACGGGTTGCCAGTTACCAGTTCTACGATAAAACA
>CALFWI010000369.1 GCA_937928615.1 uncultured Saprospiraceae bacterium
TCTATTTGCAGAAGGGTCTCTTAATTTCAGGAATTATCCTGGACATCGACTTTTTTATAATGTTGAGCAAAATCAACAGTTAAAAGTTTATGCAGCTGATGGTGAATTTATTAACGTTGGCTCTAGTCACGTTGGTATTAATGGTGGTACGATTGAAGTGTATAATCCTAGTGGACAGCTAGTAGCTACTTTTGATGGCAGTGGAAATACGGCTATTATCTTTAATGATGTAGAAGAATTAAACGGTCCAACGGGCGGTGCTGGTTACAGCCCAGGGGTTGTTACTGTTCCTACTGGCCAAGGAGGTGTTTGGAGTGTTCGCTTGCGATATCCTCAGCCACAACGACAGCGATTTGTAAGTGCCTTACTAAATAGCGATTCTTGGACTAGAGCTGGAAATCAACCGAATACGAACCAATTTGATCAGCGAGTTGCTTTAGCTTGGGATGTCACTATCACTCAAGGTGGTGCAGGAAATAATGGTGGCTCAGCGGTAACTGGTCGACTTTATTCTAATGAGTATATTTCTATTTTAGATGGAAATAGCCAACCTGGGACAGCTAGATCTACTTCACCCACTTTTTATATCTTAACTGAAGGCGGGTATTTATACCAAGTAGATTTTAATGAAACAGACCCTTGGGGATTTCCCATTCATTCTAATAATTTTGGATTAGTCGAATCAGATTTTACGCCTACTTATATGTCTGAAGGTATTGGTGGAGATGTGATTACAGATGGTAGTCCGATTACTAGATCGGCTAACCCAAACAGTTGGACTGCTGGTAATACTTATTTGTATGAGCCACAAGCCGAAGATGTGGGGGCTATTTCTAATAATAAAATCTTTTTTAATATACCTGATCCTAACTTGCCAACTAGTGCTTTAGTGACGGATATTGAAGGTGGACGACAAAATACCCATACTACTTGGTTATTAAATGAAGTGCCAGATGTACAGACGAATAGTGCTTTTACCTTTAGAGGCGTGTTGCCTGCTAATGGTATTTGTAGTGGCGACTTAGTCGCTGAAGAAGGAATTGGTGGTCATTTTGTTTTTGAATCTCGATTGGCTGGACAGGCCTCTTTAGCTATTGATGTTGATAATAATGGTTCTTTAAATGACCCTATCGATATCTTATTGACAAAAAATACAGGAATTGGCGTAGATTCTTTATTTTGGGATGGCAGAGATGGTAATGGAGTCATTATTCCTGCAAATCCTAATTTTGCCTTTACCTATGATTTGACGGTTAGAGGAGGAGAGATTCATGTATTATTAGCAGACATTGAAAATAATGTAGGCGGTGTTACATTTACCAGAATGAATGGTCCTGATAGCCCTGATGGTAATTTTTACTATGATCATTCTAGTATTGGTGGGACTGTAAGTGGCGGTGCTGCTGCTGGAAATGCATTACCAACGACTACTGCTTTTACTTATGATAATGGTTTTGGTAATCAAAATATGCTAGACCAATGGGCGTTTATTGAGACTAATAATTTTGGAGGAGGTACGCTAGCTATTAATATCGAAGCGGATTGTAACCCACCGACAGGTGACCATGATAATGATGGTATTACGGATGTGGTAGATATTGATGATGATAATGATGGGGTACCTGATTTATTAGAATTTTGTCATCCAGATGAAGGTTGGGCTTGTTTGCCTGGTGGTTTAGATCCAAGTGGAGATGAAGATGAGGATGGCGTACAAAATTATCAAGATGCTAATGATGCGGCCGTAAATAGTGGCTGTACAGATGCTAACGCAGATGGTATATGCGACCAAATTATTGCTGCTTATGATACAGATGGAGATAATGTTCCTGACCATTACGATTTAGATTCGGATAATGATGGTATTAGTGATTTAGTAGAAGCAGGACATAATCAATCGGATGTAGATGGAAATGGAGTGATAGATGGCGCCCCTGCTGTTTTTGGTGCAAATGGTTTCTTTAGCGGTTTAGAGACCAATGATTCTCCTACTGCTGTAGCCAATTACGTGCCTTGGGATTTTGATGGAGATGGCATTCCTGATCACGATGATTTGGATTCGGATAATGATGGTATTCTAGATGTAGTAGAAGCAGGTTATGCTAATTCAGATACGAATCAAGATGGTCGAATTGAAGGTAATGCTAATGCTGATGGTTTAGTGCCTTTAATTAATCCAGCGATAACGGGGCAAGGTATTCCATTGCCTCCAGACTGGGATGGTGATGGGGTGCCAGATTGGCATGATTTAGATGCTGATCAAGATGGTATTTTAGATGTGGTAGAAGCAGGCTATGCTAGTTCGGATACGAACCAAGATGGTCGGATTGATGATGGCAGCGGAAATGTACCGACCGTTAATTCAGATGGTATTCCACCTGTGATTGATGTGAATGGTAATGGACAAGGTATTCCACTACCAATTGATTGGGATGGTGATGGGGTGCCAGATTGGCATGACTTAGATTCAGACCAAGATGGTATTTTGGATGTGGTAGAAGCAGGCTATATAGATTCTGATTCTAATCAAGATGGTCGTATTGATGATGGTAATGGAAATCCGCCTGCAGTTGATGCAAACGGAATTGCGCCTGTGATTAATGTAAATGGCAACGGACAAGGTATTCCATTACCAATTGATTGGGATAGTGATGGCGTTCCAGATTGGCATGATTTAGATTCGGATAATGATGGTATTTTAGATGTCATTGAAGGAGGTTATCAAGGTAGTGATACTAATTTGGATGGTCGAATTGATGATGGAAGTGGAAATATTCCTACAGTAAATGTAGATGGTTTACCACCAGTAATGACTACAGGAGGGCCTATTAATTTACCTCCCGATACGGATAGCGATGGCGTGAGAGATTGGCACGATTTAGATTCAGATAATGATGGTATTAATGATACTGTTGAAAATATTAATCCAGATGGCGATAATGATGGATTTATTGGTACAGGGCCAATTACGGTTGATGCCAACGGTATCGCTGTAGCAGATGCTAATGGGCCAGTGGTGCCTAATACGCCTTTGGTTAATACTGATGGTACAGGTCCAGGAGACTTTAGAGATTTAGATGCAGATGGTGATGGGATTAATGATGTCATTGAAGGTGGATTATCTGACCCTGATGGCGATGGTATTATTGGTACGGGTACACCAACGGTTAATCCTCTTGGACAAGCAACTGAAGGAACAACTTCTAATCCAACAGATACGGATGGAAATGGCATTCCTGATTTCCAACAAGTAGATGAGGAAGAAACTTGTGAGACACCAGCTACACCAGTTCTAACGACTAATGCTACTGCACTTTGTGAGGGAGAGTCGTTGACCCTTTCTACTACAGCAGTAACAGGGGCTAATGTTAGTTATACTTGGACGGCAGTTGGCGTAACTGGAACTGCTGACTTCATAACGAATGTTCCAAGCTTTACTTTAGATGCAGTCACAGGCGCTAATTCTGGTGCTTATACGCTTATTATAACTAGTGATACTTGTGCTTCAGCTATATCTAATGTAATTGATGTGGTAGTGAATCCAAGACCCGCAACACCTGTTTTAACGGCGAACGAATCTGTTGTTTGTGAAGGCGCGTCCGTTACCTTAAGTGCAGGAGAAGCAATAGCAAATACCACTTATGAATGGACTTTAACGAATGCTGATGGAAATGCTACTGTAGTTGCGACTACTGATGTGCCTACCTTAGCATTGAATAATATAGCAACAAACCAAGCAGGAGCTTATACCGTAGTTGCTGCTGCTGGCGGTGGCGCTTGCCCAAGTGGCCCTTCTAACGGGGTAGCGGTAGCCGTTTCACCAAATCCAACTACTCCTGTATTATCAGCTTCTGCTACTAGCGCTTGTGAGGGAGACCCAATTACGTTAAGTGCGACAGGTACTGCGGATGCCAATACAACCTACGAATGGACTTTTACAGATGCTGATGGGAATGCCGTCGTTGTTGCAACTACTGATGTCCCTACCTTAGCATTAAGTAATATAACTGCGACTCAAGCTGGAACTTATACCGTAACCGCAATTGGTGGTGGAGGTGCTTGTCCAAGTGCTGCTTCTAATGGAATCGCGATTTCAGTGGATCCAAGACCTGCAGCGCCTGTTTTAACGGCGAGCGAATCTGTTGTTTGTGAAGGTACTGCTGTTACCTTGAGTGCGGGAGATGCAATAGCAAATACCACTTATGAATGGACTTTAACGAATGCTGATGGGAATGCAACAGTAGTGGGTAATACAAATGAACCTACTTTAGTATTGACGGATATAGCGGCTAACCAAGCAGGTACTTATACGGTAATTGCTTCAACTGGAGGTGGTGCTTGCCCAAGTGGCCCTTCTAATGGCGTAGCGGTAGCGGTTTCACCAGAACCAACTGCACCTGTATTATCAGCTTCGGCGACTAGTGTATGTGAAGCCGACCCAATTACTTTGAGTGCTACAGGAACTGCTGATGCGAACACGACTTACGAATGGACTTTAACTACAGCAGATGGAAATGTGGCTGTCGTTGCGACTACTGATGAACCTACTTTAGCTTTGCCTGCGGTAGCTGCTGATCAAGCAGGTACTTATACGGTAGTAGCGATTGGTGGAGGTGGTGCTTGTCCAAGTGGCCCTTCTAATGAGGTAGCTATTTCAGTCTTACCAAGACCAGACGCACCTGAATTGACGGTTGATAAAGATATCCATTGTGAAGGAGAGCGGTTAGAATTTATGGCAACGCCTATTGCTGGCGCAACCTATGATTGGACGTTTACGAATCCAGAAGGTAGAGTAGATCCTTTAGCAACAACTAATCGACCAAGTTTAGTTATTGAAAACTTAGTATTTACCAATACAGGAAACTATCAAGTGGTCATTACTTTAGATGGTTGTTCTTCTTTACCATCTAACGATGTAGCTATTGATGTAGCTTCTGGCGGTTTACCTGATGTAACCCCAACTTCTTCTGCTCCTATTGAAAATCCAGCTTGTGAGGGTACAGCGGTTATTTTATCCGTGGAGGATATGGCTGATTTTACTTATGAATGGACAGGACCTAATGGCGTAGTTGGTACAACGGCAGAAACGATTATTGTTGCTGCTACTCCAGCAGATAATGGAGCATATAATGTAACGATTACGAATCCTAATGGCTGCCCAACAACTGTTGGACCAGTGACGGTACAGGTTGACCCTAAACCAGCGACTCCAGCTATTTCAGGAGCCCCAACAATTGTTTGTCCAGGGGAAGGATTTACCTTAAGTACGGACGCAGTAGCAGGAGATAATATTACTTATGAATGGTTTTTAAATGGAACATCTGTAGGTACTACAGATGAGCCTGAATTAATTTTTATAGCAGCAACAGCGACTGATGGCGGTAATTACACCGTAACGGTAAATAATGGTGGTTGTCCATCTGACCCATCTGATCCAATTGAAATTACGGTTCAACCTCCTGTTGAAGGAGATATTACCATGGAACCTGCTGGTGGTGTTTGTGAAGGAGAGACAGTTACTTTAACTGCACCTAGTGCAGAAGGCGCAACTTACGAATGGACAGGGCCTAATGGATTTACTTCAACTGAGGAGACCATTACTTTAGAGAATGTAACGGCTGATAATAACGGAGATTATTCTGTAGTAGTTACCTTAAATGGTTGTCCAACTGATTTTGGACCAACTACTTTTGAAATTAATCCAAAACCTGCAATGCCTACGGCTAGTACAGATAAAGATAGTGCTTGCCCAGGCGAGGCGGTTACTTTAAGTACAGCGGAAGCAGTAGGAGATGCTATCTCTTATGATTGGTTATTAAATGGAGAAGTTGTAGCGAATACAATGGTTCCTACACTTTCTATTGAAGATTTCCAAGAAGGAAATGCAGGTGATTATACGGTAGTTGTTAAAGATGGCTCTTGTCCATCTGACCCGTCTGCCCCAGTTTCTGTTTCCTTAAAGGAAAATTTAGAAGGCGTTACTGCTTCCTCTAATAGTCCAGTTTGTGTTGGTGATCCAATCAATCTAATGGTAACAGATGTAGAAGGTGCGACTTTTGAATGGAGTGGACCTAATGGGTTTACCTCTACGGAACAAAATCCAGTGATTGATGCGGCAACAGAGGCGGATGCAGGAGAATACACTGTAGTTGTTACGATTGATGGTTGTCCTGCGACAATTCCACCAGCAACAGTAGAAGTTACGCCTAAACCTGATGCACCAACAGTGAGTATCAGTGAAGGCCCTGTTTGTGAAGGAACAGCAGCGACTATTACCGTAGCTGACCCTCAAGACAATACGACTTATACTGTTTTAGATGCAGCTGGAGCTGCCGTGGCTACTGGAATAACAGGAACTATAGAAGTGCCAACCGATGGCACGACAGGAGATAATACTTATACCGTGATTGCTCAAGAAAATGGTGGTTGCCCAAGTGAACCATCTAATGCGGTTGACTTAACGGTTACTCCTAGACCTGAGGAAGAAGCAATGATTTTGACCGAATTAATGCAAGATGATTGTGGTGGAATGCTTCCTACTGCTCTAGAAGCGGCGGTACCAACAGAAGGTACGGGAATGTGGACAAGTAGTAATATGGATGTGGTATTTACGGATGCAACCAGCCCAGTTACAGATGTGATGGGCGTAGAAGATGGAGATGTTCTTACTTGGACTTTATCTAATGAAGCTTGTGGAGAATACTCGACTACTTCTTTAACGATTAGTATCCCAATGCCACCAGTAACAACTGCTACGGATGATGGATTCACTATTATAAATACAGAAACTGTTAATGGGAATGTATTAGTTAATGATACACCAAATAATGGTAATGTAACCGTAATTTCTGGTCCAACTAGTGGAACAGGAACTATTGATGCAAACGGTACTATTACTTACACGCCTAATGATGGTTTTGTAGGAAATGACCAATTTGTTTACGAGCTATGTAATACCGCTTGTCCTGATGCACCTTGTGATCAAGCAACGGTTAATATTACGGTAAATCAAGACCCAAGTAATTTGGATTGTATCGTACCTGATGTGATTTCTCCAAATGGGGATGGATTGAACGATTTATTTAGAATTGAATGCGCTGATTTTAAAAGCGTTAATCTAAAAATCTTTAACCGTTGGGGAGATTTAGTCTACGAAGCAGATAATTATAATAATAATTGGGATGGAAAGCACGATGGTGCTGATTTACCTCCAGGCCCTTACTACTATATCTTTGAAGAAACAGGAGGTGCTGCTCCAGCACCTACAACGGGTTGCGTTTCTATCGCTAGGTAAGTTAGAAAGTGTGTTGTATTGTTGAATTGTTGTACTATGAATTAATAGTATAGCAATTCAACAAGCAAACAATTTTAATATTTAAAATTGAAAAATTATTAAAATGAAAAGAATTATATATACAACTGCCTTCTTGCTTTTTAGCCTTATGGCGATGGCGCAAAATGATGTGCAGTATACTAATTATTTATTTAATAGGTTGGCTTATAATCCAGCCTATGCAGGGAGTGGAGGCGTTCCCGTAATCAATGCCCTCTACAGAAATCAGTGGACAGGAGGTTTTGCAGATGGTAAAGCACCTAAAACAGGTACCATTAATTTCCACTCACCAGTCCAATGTGGTAGAGGTGGTTTTGGCTTGGGCTTTACTTCTGATAAAGCAGGTATTTTTAATAGTAATCGTTTGGATGGAGCTTATGCTTATAAGTTTCAAGTTTCTGAAAAAGGAAAATTGAGTTTAGGTTTAGGCGCTCAATTAGAATTTGGTAGAGCGAATTATAATTTGACCAATCCATTAGATGCAGGCGATCAAACCATTTTTAATGGCAATGAGACCTTCTCTCAAACCAAAGTGAATTTTGGCGCGGGTTTATACTACACTCATAACGATAACTTTTATATAGGTTTATCTGTTCCTCAACTACTAAATACTTCTTATTTTCAAAGAGATAATATTTCAGGAGATGGGAATGATTTTCATACCTATTACTTGATGTTAGGGTTTGTGAAAGATTTGACGAATAACGTGAAAATAGTGCCAGGCGCAATGATTAGCTTTCAAGGAAATAATGCGCCTTTTGAATTCGATATTAATGCCAACTTGGTATTTATGGAGAAATTGTGGATAGGGTTGAATTATAGACTAGATGACTCAATAGATGGTTTAATTCAATATCAATTAAACGACCAACTGAGAGCAGGTTTTGCTTATGATTTTACGACGAGTGACATTAAGAATTATTCTAATGGTTCTTTAGAATTTTTACTGTCTTATTCTTTTAGTAAATATAGTAAGAACCTTAGTAATCTACGTTACTTTTAATTAAACCCTATAAATAAATGTGCGTTTTTTGACTGCTGTTTCTAATTAGAAACTACTTGAAATTCAAAAACAAACATTCAAAATTGATTTTTATCATGATTCAAAAAAATATATTCTTATTACTTTTCCTATCCCTGTCTTTGACTGCTTTCAGTCAGGCGGAGATAGAAGAAGTATCTGTCACGAATCTAAGAATGCTCAATACGCCTAAAGAGGATTTTGTGGCAGTTCCTTATGGAGACGGTATCATGTATAACACAAATGTGAAAGATAATAAATGTGATACTTGTCGTTTTCAAAATCTTCGTTTTGCGCAAATGAAAGCAGATGGAGATTGTAGTTTTGGCCCTGGTGAAGTAGTGCCTAATGACTTTAGTACTAAAGTTAATTTTGGGGCACCGACTTTTAATCCAGACGGCAAAATGATGATTATTTCTCAAAATAATGCTAGACCTAGAAAAGGAAAAGATCGTCGAAAAACGATGAAATTGTCAACAGCAACCATGTCTGAAGATAATTCATGGGTGGTTGGGAATGATTTACCTTTTAATAGTCGAGATTTTGAGACAACGCACCCATTTCTTTCTGCTAATGGCTTGACCCTTTATTTTGCTTCTGACCGCCCAGGTGGTTTAGGGGGGATGGATATTTGGAAAGCGGATAAAGAAGGAGATACTTGGGGAACGCCTGTGAATTTAGGTGCGCCTATCAATAGTGCGGCACACGAATTGTTTCCTGCAATTGGTAGAGACGGCGCTTTATATTTTTCTTCTGCTAGAGCTGGTGGTTTAGGAGAATTAGATATTTATAAAGGAGAAATGAGCGGAGGTGCATGGACGACTTCTAATTTAGGTGCGCCGTTCAATTCTAGAAATGATGACTTAGGATACGTAGAAAATGTAGACGGAGAAAGTGGCTACCTAACGTCTAATAGAGGCGGTGGACAAGGCAAAGATGATTTGTATTGCTGGAAAGTCAATAAAATTCCTGTTATTTTAGCCGTAGAAGATGCGACGAATGCTAATCGTTTGCCAGGTTCTAAAATTAGTATTACGGATGCGGCTGTAGCGGCAAAAGCATTGGATTTTATTGCTGATGGCGATGGATCGGCTCAACCTGAAGAGATTAAGTTTCGTAGAAAATATATGATTAATGTAGCAAAAGAAGGCTATTTACCTTGGAGTAAAGAAGTCGATGCTAAGGAATTAGCAATGGTCTCTACTTATATTGTGCCTTTAACACCTAGAGCTTATAATTTAGAAGGAGATGTTACTGAATTAGGCAGTGGAACAATCTTACCTAACTCTAAAATTGTTTTACACAATTTAACAACGGGCGAAAAAAGAGAAGTTGTTGCAGGGGCTGATGGTCAATTCACTTTTGATAACATTCATTGTTTTGAAGATTATGAATTGATTGCTTATAACAATGGAAGGGAGTCGGAAAAATTCCCGCTACCTGCTACGATGATTGATTGTGCCAGTGATGATGCAACTAAAGCCATGCTTAAAATACCACCACCACCAGCGCCAGTTGTACCAATTTGCGCTTGTACTAGTGCGGGCATGTTGAGTTTACCTGTTGATACGACCCCAAAGCAAATTCATACTTTAGGGTCAAGGCCTCAATTTGGAAATTCTCATTCCTTGGATGCCACCGGATTTTATAATAAACTGAGAAAGCAGTATGATAGAAGTACTAGAGATGCTGCCTTCTTAGATGAATTATTTAAAGACATGGGCTATGCGGATGGATTTGCTGGTGCTTCTGAAGGACTTTTCAGCGATACCTCTGTTCCTAATGGCATGACAGGAAATATGGGCTATACGAAGCGTCACCGTATTCAATACGTACAATTGAATGCGAAGAGAGATAGAGATTTAGCCGCTTTTAAAGTAGCATCCGCTAATGGTTGTGATGTTTACTTTATGAAGACTTGTGGTAACTTATTCTTTTTCTGTAATAATTAAATGGTAAACGGCTAACGGTGTACGGTACACGGTCTAGCCTTAGTTTTTAAAAAAAAGCCTTTTTGGACTTCGGTTCAGAAAGGCTTTTTTTGTATACAAAACCATCCACCAATAAAAACCGACCATCTACCAATCATTTCTGATTGATACCCTTCTTGCCTTTAATTTTACCCTAAGTTTTACGGATAACTGCATTTATCAAAAGATGCCAAAAAACCAAATGAAAGTCCATCATTCGTGATTTACGGATGAATTGACATAGCTGGAAAGGAATACATCTATGTTGATTCATCTTTAAATTTTAGTGGTTCTCTGACAAATCCCGTGGAATAAGAATTTAACCGTCCGATGACTGCGTCGTCGGATGGTTAAAATCAG
>CALFWI010000370.1 GCA_937928615.1 uncultured Saprospiraceae bacterium
TACTTGATTTATCTTCGGTTATTTTCAACACTTCCATTCCTTTTCCATCCGCTCTTTTCCCTACTAAATCGAGGGTAAATGTTGCTTGTTTTTTAAGAAAATGTATGTCTATTTTCGTCGTCCCATGAATTTCATTACTGGTATCCGAAATAGCAATTTGGAAATCATAGTGCAAAACATCTAATCGTTCCAAATTCGGTATTTCTTGCTGCCCAAAAAGCAGTAGTACCAAACAAGAAAATAGTCCTATTAGCGATAGCTTTTTCCCTAAAAAACAATTCTTCCAGTCAGCAAAAATATCCATTATATTTTCAAATTTTTACAGATTAATCGAATTCATCATTCATCGTTCCTCATAAAATCGACTCACCGACGCCACCCATTTTTCAGGACTCCCCATTTGGCAAAAATGCCCTACTCCCTCCATAATCGTCAAAGTGGCGTTTTTACATACGTTTTGCTTTAAATAATGGGCCATTTCTATTCTCGCTACGGCATCTTCATTTCCCCAGCAAATATGAATGGGTAATTTCGTTTGTCCCAAAGCAGGCAACCAACGGGTCTTTTCAAAGCGTTTCCTATCATTCAAATATTTAATGGTCAAGTAGGTTTTTTGATTGCCATCTTGTAGGGTATTCCCTTCCCATAGAATTTGAATTTCTTCGGCGGATAAGTTTTTATTCCCATGCGCACTTCTAACCTGTTGGTCAAACATTTTAAAACTCAGGACATTTTTCATCAAATAGCCATATTTGGAGAGCAGTATTTTCTGCGTAATGCGCAAGTCTGCCAATTCCAAAACCATACTCCCATTCGTAAAAGTCAAACTCTGAATGCCGTCAGAAAACCAAGCAGGCATTTGGTCGTTTTCATGTCTTGCGACAATCTCTGTCAACACCGAATCACCCATATCATGCGATAACACATGACCGCCTTTAATACCAAAATGTTTCCATACTTGTAAAGCCGTATCTGCTTGTTCAAATAGCGAATAGGTATAATTTGCTGTCGGTTTATCGCTTAAACCATAGCCCAACATATCAAAAAGCACAATTCTGTCAAAGGTTTTTAACATACCTTCCACAATTCCATGGTAGGAATAAGACGATTCTGGAAAACCGTGAATTAATAGCAACGTCTTATCTGGTGTGGCGTTCGTATCTCCTAATTGTTTGACAAATAGTTGATGTTTAAACGGACCATAAGAAATGTACTCGCCGCTTGCTTTCCAATTTGTTAATTGTGGTGACATTCGTTTTGTTGTTTATATTATTTAATGTGTTTTATAAAACCAAAGGCGCTTGTGGTTGGCAGGAAAGCCCTAGAAAGCATAGGAAAAACAAACTAATTGGAACATTTTTCATGAACTATATATTTTTCGTTTTAACCAATAATTTTTCTTCTGATACTTATAGATTTTTAATTTGATTGAAGTTCCATCCATTTAGCCAAAATATCTTTTAGAACGCCATAATAAGCCGCCCATTAAAAGCACACAAACAACTAATAAAATTGGCAACTGTTGAATCCCATATTGAAAAGATAGCATCCCCATTCCATAATTAAGTAACATATTGCCAATTAGCGCAATCACAAAAATGATACTAAATGCCGTACCAGATAAGGCCGCAAATTTATCGCCAACCATCCCTAAAAAGATAGGGAAAATTCCTGCAAAACCTGCGCCTAATAAAGCTAGAGCGACCAGTTTTAAGGCAAAAATATTGCCTAGCCAAAAAATAAATACGCCTGCTACCATCAATCCATAA
Source organism: uncultured Saprospiraceae bacterium (assembly GCA_937928615.1). Taxonomy (GTDB): domain Bacteria; phylum Bacteroidota; class Bacteroidia; order Chitinophagales; family Saprospiraceae; genus JAFMDF01. The sequence goes on from CALFWI010000370.1 coordinate 1,770, forward strand.
CACCAATTCAGTACCGTTGTATCTTTATATTTTTTCAATAAATAGCCTAAAGCTACCCGCATTAAAGTCAAAGCTGCCATGTGAACAGTCAAGCCCATCAAAGCCTTTTGTCCATCTATTTCCAAACCATCTTGTAAAAATCCATTGGTCCAATTGCTCACCAAACCTTCCAAGCCACTTTGAAAAAACATCACCATGCCCAATAATAATAAAACAGGATTTTTAATCATTTGCAGGGCTTCTTTCATTGGAAAACCACCTTGTTGTTTTGCTTCTGGAAAAGTGACCATCGCTATCAAAATAATCACCAATAAAACTGCTGCACCTAAGCCTCCAATCACCGTAAAAGCATCAAAATAACTCGATAAAACAGCAATAATAAAAGGCAAAATCAAAGCCCCTAAACCATAAAATACGCCTAAAACACTCAATTTTGCACCTCGTTCTCCTTCACTAATATCTGCCACTAAAGCGCTCGATGCACTATTCAAAGCACCGCCGCCTGCACCAATCAAAAAGACCGACCCTTGAATAATTCCCCAACTGTTCCCAAATGCCAAGCCTTCCATTCCCAACATCACTAAGGTACAGCAAAGCATAAATAAACCTTTGTAGCCATTCTTATCCGCAAACGGGCCACAAAATAAAGAACCGACCATAATCCCCAAAGGTAAGATAGAGGCTAGTCCTCCTGCCGCTAATTCATTAACGCCAAATTTCTTAGTGATTTCTGGTAAAATAGTGCCCAAGCAAATTACGGATACCCCGAAGGTAAATAGGATAACACAGGCGGTATTGAAGACTGTTTTTTTGTTGTAGGTCATTTTTTTCGGTTACCAGTTGCCAGTTACCAGTTGCCAGTTTTCTCGAACAACTGGCAACTCGCAACTGGCAACTCAATTAGTATTTCACATCCAAATTAACATAGAAATTTCTATCCACTTTTACGCCTTGCACCGCTTTTTTAAATTTTTTCTTTTGCACGGTGCTAGTCGGTTGAAGCCAAACATCCTTGCCATCTACGTTAACCTTAACTTTCATATCAAAATTATTAACAGCGTCTTTCCAACGATATTTTAAGCATTTTTTGTCAATTTCTAAGGCCAACTGTGGGATGCGCGTATCTCTTAAATATTGGTCAAACACGGGTTTTAAATCAATCCCTGAGTGGGTACTCATATACTGTTCAATCTGCTGAGTCGTAACCGTTTGATGATAAAATTCTTTATTCAAGCCTCTTAAAATTTGTCGCCATTTTTCGTCATCATCAATTAAATATCGAATCGTGTGCAGCATATTTCCTCCCTTATAATACATATCGCCAGAACCAGCATGGTTCACATCATATTTACCAATAATCGGACGGTCATTCGTAATATTTGCTCTTGTTCCAATCACATAATCTGCGGCAGCTTCTTTATTATAATGGTAATCTAAAAATAAGTTTTCTGAATAATTCGTAAAGCTTTCATGCACCCACATATCGGCAATGTCTTTATACGTGATATTATTGGCAAACCATTCATGTCCACTTTCGTGAATAATGATAAAATCAAATTTTAAGCCCCAACCTGTACCACTCAAATCATGTCCACGATAACCATTTTGATACCCATTTCCATAAGTCACGGAACTTTGGTGTTCCATCCCCAGATAAGGCACTTCCACCAATTTATAGCCATCTTCATAAAAAGGATAAGGCCCAAACCAATGTTCAAAAGCTTCCATCATTTTGGGTACTTGTACAAAATGTTTCTTAGCATCATTAATATTATCTCGCAAGACATAATAATCACAATCTAACGCTCCTTTTTCGCCAGCATATTTTTCGCCAAAATGCACGTAATCT
>CALFWI010000371.1 GCA_937928615.1 uncultured Saprospiraceae bacterium
ATAATATCCATCAATTTAGAGGTGGCGGCAGTTTTGAAGGTTGGATACGCAGAATCATAGTGAATGAAGCATTAATGTTTTTAAGAAAACGACAAAAAATTACAATAGAAATTGAAGAATATCATGTAGGTACCTCAACAGGCGGTACGATAGAAGATGAACTAGCCGCCCAAGATATTTTGGAATTATTAGCACAATTACCAATTGGCTATAGAACCGTATTTAATTTATATGTGTTAGATGGACTAAAACATCGAGAAATAGCGGAAGCTTTAGATATTAGTATCAATACGTCCAAATCTCAATTAATCTTAGCCAAAAAAAGAATGCAGGAATTATTAGCCAAGCGGGCTTATCCTGGATTAGAGGGTAGACAAAAGAGTCGTGGCAGTAGGCAGTAGGCAGTATTACAGTAAACAGGGGACAGCAAAAATAAACAGTACAATTTCCTTTCTAATGACTCAATGACCAATGACCAATGATTCATTAAATATGATTTATAAAATGAAACCACAAGATAAAACATTCGAACTTTTCCGAAAAAATCAGCATAAGCTGAATGAACGACCTTCCTTACATGCTTGGAACAAATTGGAACGTCGATTAGCCCAAAAAGAACGACTTGCTAATAGACCAAAGTCTACTTTTTCTATTTATCGAATGCTGACGATGGCGGCAGCGGCCATTGCTTTAGTTTTTTTCGTCACCACCATTGCCAACATTGCACAAGAAGCCACTGGTAGAAAAAGTGCTATTGTCATTCATGAAAATGCACCGACAGAAAGTTTAATCACTACTAAGTTAGCAGCAGAACAGGCTTTTAGAGTACAATACCAAGAGGTATTAAATAAAACAGTAGCTGAAGGAAAAACGACTGGTCGATTAAAAGTATCTATCAAAGGTATTCGTCCTTATTTGGTGCCTCGAAAAAGTTAATCGATTGGCTCAGAAATACAAAATCTATGAGATTCATTGCGGCAAGTGCAATAATTATCTCCTCACCTACCACAAATATGGCGCAGGAAAAGGCATTTTACGCCTGTATTTAGCCCATATCGTTGCGCCCGAAAATTTCGCAAATCTCCATAAGTCAAGCACGCCCAATATTAAAGCAGTTCCCAATTTACAGTGTTTAACTTGTCAAGAAGTATTAGGCGTTCCAGCCTTAAGCAAAAGTCAAAGATGGGTTTATCGAATGCGGCAGGGGCTTTTTCATCGGAAGTTACGGAGGTAAGGAATTTAGAAAAGAATAAACTATGTAAAAACACTACATATCTTCAAAAAAATAATCTGTGGGGTCAAAAAATCCGTGGGGGAATTTTATGAATAATTCTTCCCCACGGATTTTTTTAACCCCACGAATTTATATAAGTTATGATTCCATTTCCTCTAAATACCTCTACTTATATAATCGACATTTGAAAAAAGAACGTGTACATTTAATAATAGCCTATAGTCTCGTAAAAACTCGCAACTCGCAACCCGCAACTCGTATTATTTAGTAGCTATCCGTCATTACCGCAAATTTTATCTAAAAAAGTAAGGCTTTTTCCACCAAATTTATCATTTTAGCGTATTGTAAAAATTAGGAAGCAAAAAGCAATGCTTCCAAACAATTTGGGCATCCCTTTAAAAGTTGTTATTTTCGTACTTTTGCTTGTAAAGCGCCTTAGAAAAGCAGCTTTATTAAAGGGTTTCCATTATTTTTACACTTGTTAACAAAAGCAGACCATCAACCAAGGAAGGAAGAAAAAATAAATTTACGCTTCAAAAATTGTAACTTATTGATTAACAGTACTTTTCAGTTTTAAATTTGTAATTTTAAATTTTCGATTTCCCCAACGTACTTATTAATATGAAATTATTTCGACGTTTTATTTTCTTTTTAGCATTCATTGCAGGCACTTACGGTCTAACTGCCCAAGATTTTCACAAATCCTTGTACAATATGATGCCTTTGGCAGTTAACCCTGCCTATACTGGGGATTTTGAAGGAACTTTCCGATTAAGTGGTATGTACAAAGACCAAACAAATAGTACTTATAAAACCCCTTCTTTTTCCGTAGATGTACCTATTCTGATGGTAAGAAAAAGAGATTGGTTAAGTGTAGGTCTTTCTTTTGATAGTGATACTGCAGGAGAATTAAAATTTGGTACAACTCGTTCCTTAATATCTGCTTCTTACCATTTATCTTTAGATAAAAAAGGAAAGGATTATTTTATTTTAGGGTATCAGTTTGGTAGTGACAATACCAAAATTAGAGACCAAAACGCTGCTATCTCCTTAGATGGTAATGATAATATCATCACTAATTTAAATCCTGATAATGCGACTAGTAATGCCATTTCTAATATTGGCGTAATGTATCGGTCTCAATTAGATAAGAATACCCTATTAAACATTGGTGCAGCTTATTTATATGTCATTCGACAAGAAAAAGAAGTAGCCTCTGGCGCTTCTGGAAATGTAGGCAAACGGCCTTCTGAATTTGTGGTACATGGTCTAATTGATAGAAATATTGATAAAAATTTATCCATTCATCCATCTTTTATGATTAGGAGCAGAGGAACAGAAGGAACAGAAGTAATGGTACAAGCAATGGCAGGCTATTTAATTCGACCTGATTTAGCCCTAAGATTAAAAGGAGGAATTGGTTACGATTTAGACCAAGGGCCTGCTTTATTATTAGGTGCAGATTATGGCGAATGGAAATTTGGTTTGTCTTTTGAATTCCCAATATATGGCATTGCAGAAGCAACTGATTTTGGTGGATTTGAAATCTCTGCTAGTAAGCTTATTAATGTTTATAAAAAACCAGCAGTAGAGCCAACTATTTGTTGTCCTGACTTATAACAGTTATCTGTTATCAGTTGTCAGTTACGAACAAAACCAACAACCGAAAACCGACAACTCTTTTCACCCAACGTTCATCTTAATTTAAAATATATGAGTCGTTTAATAGCATTTTTATTTCTTTTAGCTTTTAGCACTACTACCGCATTTGCACAACCACTCAATAGAGCAACTGCGGCAGTCAATCTAAAAACTGCCCAAGATCAAGCCGACAAACAAGATTATTATAGAGCTTTAGAATATTATGATAAGTATTTTGAAGAAACAAAGGATTATGATGTCTATCCTCAAATGGCACGATTAAGCATGAAATTGAGGGATTATAAAAAAGCAGAGCGATATTATGGTCGTTATTTAAAGGATGGAGATATAGACGACGAGGAAGAAGAAAAAGCAAAAAAAGATGGAGATGAAGATTTAAATACTTTTGAATATGCTTTAAAGAAAGGAAGAGAAGCAGTAGGCAAAGGAAAAACGGCAGTCAAAAAGAAGACGAAAGGCAAGGGTAAAAAGAAGAAGAAAAAAAGTAAAAAAGCTAAAGCAAGAGCCAAGAAAAAAGCACAAGAAGCGAAGCAAAATGCAAGAGACGAAAAAGCAATTGCTAGCGGAAAAATGGTGAGTAAGAAAAAGAAAGAACGTAAACCATTAACCCTTGAGCAAAAAGAAGACCGCTTTGAGTACGGCCAAGCCTTAAAAGCTACGGAAAAATTTGAAGAAGCCATTGCTCAATTTGAAAAGTACATTGCTACTGGTACCGATCCAATTAAAAGAGAATTGGCGCAGAATGAATTAGAAGGTGCACAGTATGCTATGCAACAAGGCGTCACCAAAGAAGATGGAGAATCCGTGAATGGTTTAACCATTACCAACATCAAAAAATTAAATAGTAAGGAAGCAGAATATGGCCCTTTTTTATATAAAGACGAATTGTATTATGCTAGTTTCGGAGATGTAAAAGAAATTATTTCTACAGACGGCGAAACGCCAATGGCCTATGCACAAATTTATAAAGCATCAAAAAAAGGAGATGATTGGAACAAAGGAGAAGCTTTAGATACCAAAATTAATAGAGAAGATTTTCAAACAACCCATCCACATATCTCACCAGATGGAGAACATCTATATTTCACCCGTAGCTTAATGCGTGGAAATAAAGTAGAAATCAGTACTATTTATTATAGTGAGAAAAAAGGAAACGAATGGGCGGGACCGAATGAAGTAGTGATTGGTTTCGACGAATTAGATTTTAAAGCTTATCATCCTGCTGTAGGTGATTTATTTGGTAAAGAAGTCTTATTCTTTGTATCTGATATGGATGGTGGCGAAGGTGGTAAAGACATTTATTATGCGACTAAAAAAGGAGATGGCGTGTATGGAGAGCCAGTTCCGTTAGCTTCTGTCAACACACCAGGAGATGAAGTGACTCCTTTCTATAGAAATGGTGCGTTATATTTCAGTTCTAATGGATTGCCTGGTTTGGGTGGATTTGATATTTTCACCACTGTTTGGGATGGCACTAGATGGAGTAAGCCAGAAAATATGGGTATTGGCTATAATACCCCTTTAGATGAAAAATCTTTTTATTTAGATGATGCAGGCGCTAATGGATTCTTGACGTCCAATCGTTCTGGTAGAGGCTTTGTAGCCAGTTCTTCTTGTTTTGATATTTTCTCTATGGAAATTCCACCAATTACCGCTAATGTCTTAGCAACGGTATTTGATGGTAAAAAGGCGTTAAGAGGTGCAACTGTTGCCATTCTAGAAATGGAAGGTACCAATGGAGTGAATCCAAAAGAACAAAGTAATAAAAAAGCGAATAATTTTGACTTTCCATTGCAATTAGAAAAGACCTATATGCTAATTGCTAGCAAAAAGGGATATACTAAAGATACCATTACGGTGTCAACTTTAGATTTAAAAGAAAATAAAACCTATAGCGAACGCTTTGTTTTGGCAAAAGCAGAACCAGTTAAGGCGCCAGAACCAGAGCCAGTAGAACCAGAATATGAAGATATAGAAGTAGAAATCAATAAACCTATCCGATTATCCAATATATATTATGATCTTGACGATGATAAAATTTTGGTTGATGCAGAAAAAGATTTAAGTGTACTCTTAGATTTAATGCAACGCTATCCAGATATGGTGATTGAGTTATCTTCTCATACGGATTATCAGGGAGGAAATGATTATAATGAAAATCTGTCTAAAAGAAGAGCAGATTCTGCTAAAAAATGGTTGACAGAAAGAGGCATAGAAGCAACGCGCATTCAAGCAGTTGGATATGGTGAAAAAGTACCTGCAACGGTTGATTCCATCTCTATAGAAGGCAATCCAAAATTACAAGTAGGTTGGGTTTTGGACTTTAACTTAGTTAGTAAATTATCGCCTAAAGCAACTAGAGACGCTGCACACCAAATCAATCGTAGAACAGAGTTTAAAATTATTTCAGGGCCAACCAATATTAAAATCAAAAAGTTGGAGAAGCGTTTGAAAAAAGTAGCGCCTAAGCCTAAGGTGATTAATAAAACTAAAAAATCTAAAAAGAAAAAATCTAGAAGAAGAAATGCGAATCCTGTTGGCGATACGTTACCAAAAGTAGGACCTAAAATGGTTTTCGAACACGCAGAAGTAGATTTCGGCCTCATCAAAAAAGGAGAAAAACGGGCGCATACTTTTGAATTCACGAATAAAGGAGATGAAGCTTTAGTCATTGAATTAATTAGTGCTTGTGATTGTACAACCACAGAATTTTCTACAGAACCTGTAGCTCCTGGTGAAAAGGGAAGCATTAAAGCTATTTTTGATAGTGGCGCCGTTGAAGGAACGAATAAAATAGATATTGATATTATCTTGGAGAATGAGAATCCTGAAACGGGGTATCAAATTGTGGAGCGAGTTTCTTATTTTTTTCAATTAGAAGAATAGCATTAAAGCTACGCTTCAAGCAATAAAAAAGCCTAAAGATTCCATTGAATCTTTAGGCTTTTTTAGGTTTATAAAAGGTGTTTTAAAAATTAATTTTATTTTTTTGAAAAAAAAATTACACAAAAGTGTGGAATATCAAACATTACTACATCTATATAAGTGTAAGTTTTTATGATTGGACACCATGAAAATTTTCGCTAACAATTTTGCAGAAAATGGATATTATATTTTTGAACGATAACAAAGAAAATAATATCTACCAAGCTTAGATTGTAACTTTGAAAGGACAAAATGATACTGACCATACGCTCAAAACACAAGGGAAGTGTTTTGAGCGGACTCAGTTTCTTATCCTGTCTACTCCCATTCAATAAGAAGAAATTAGTCTTTATTATATATATACACAAACCAAATCTTTCTAAAATGGTGATTTCTTTTAAAGAATCACACCATTTACCCCAACGGTTAAAATTTTAGGCAACCCCAAAGTAATGAAAAAAAGGATGAGTCATAATGACTCGTCCTATTTCTATTTCTAGTAAAACCAGAATACCAAATGGCAAAGTTGAAGTAATAAACTTTAACGCTAATTTGATTGCAGTCCCTCATACTCTTCACAACACACTATTCTAGTACTATGGAGAACCACACCGTAAAAAATATAGCCATCACTGCTTGGGCAGCAGAAGACCGCCCAAGAGAAAAGCTATTATTAAAAGGAAAGCATAACCTGTCGGATGCAGAATTATTAGGTATTTTATTAGGGTCAGGCTCCAGAGAACAGTCTGCCGTTGGATTAGCGCAAGATATTTTGCGTTCGACAGGAAATGATTTAAACGAATTAGGCAAACGCTCCATTGCCGATTATATGAAGTTTAAAGGGATTGGAGAAGCCAAAGCCATTACCATAGCCGCCGCCTTAGAATTAGGTCGTCGCCGTCAGCTCACCAATATCAAAGACCGTCCAAAAATTACTTGTAGTCGAGACTCCTATAATCTGATTGCTCCTTTACTGATGGATTTACCTCATGAAGAATTTTGGATATTATTACTCAATCGAGCGAATAAAATTATTAGTAGACAACAAGTCAGTCTTGGTGGTACAACGGGCACTGTAGTTGATGCGAAAGTCGTTTTTAAAAAAGCGATAGAAGGGCAAGCCGTCTATCTAATTCTAGCCCATAATCATCCTTCAGGCAATGTATTTCCTTCTCCCCAAGATTTAGAACTAACCAAAAAATTAGTAGCCGCTGGTAATATTCTCAGTATCAAAATATTGGACCATCTAATTATTGGAGATAATCGTTATTATAGTTTTGCAGATGAAGGAAAGATTGGATAGGAATACATCATAAATGATAAGGGATAAATCACTTAGAAGAGATAGCATCCTTGACTAGTTCAAGAATAAAATATTCTGACCTTATCCTTATCTAAATACGCACATCTGTAGCAAATCACATCCGCAGCAAATGTTCATCCGCAATAAAAAATCTTCTAAATATTTTTATTCTCCATTAAAAGACCGTATTTTTATAAAATAGTACTTTCCAAACTGTTTTCACCACACTTACAGACGAATAAATTAAAAAATCTCATTGCCATAATGCCCCCTATAAAGGTAGCTCAAAATACGCTATTTAAACTTTGGCAATAAAGTTACTCCCCCCTATTTCCCCCTCAATAATTAAAATTAGATAAGGTATCATTGATACCCAACTAGTGCTATTGCTATAATTATAGCTAGCGACTGCTTTTCAAGATAAAAACAAAAAGATGCAATCAAGAACAATCAGACAAACTACACTATTCCTATGTCTATGCCTATCGACCTTTCTGCAAGGACAAATTACCATTGACTATCCCGAGAGACTGAGGGTAGAATGTGGGATTGACCTAACTCCTGCTCAAGACAACCCAATAATTGGATACCCCGAAGTTAGTACAACTTGTGCAGGTGGCTTAACAGATATTACCTTCTCAGACAATATCGACCAATTATCAGAATGTGGCGGAACAGGTATTTTATTACGTTTCTGGTCCGTCAGTGATAATTGTGGTGGGTTTATGACCTTACTTCAGCGAATTATATTAGAAGATACCACACCGCCTGAAATTAATTGCATCCCAGATATTATTATAGAATGTGAGGCAAGTCTAAATCCAACAGAAAATCCCGATTTAGGTTTTCCTGAGATTACGGACTGTTCAGAAGGAGAAAACTTAACCATTAATTATGTAGATCAAAATGAAGGGGATGGTTTTTGTGATAATTTGCCAGAAATCGTTCGACGAACTTGGACCGTTACCGATGCTTGTGGTAATTCCAGTACTTGTGAACAAACCATTCGAGTAGGCAAAGACCCATTATTAGTATTCTGTGAAATAGAAAATATTCTCCATGAATGTAATGGGCTAGATGGTAGTAGATTTGCAGCCGAATCTTGGGACTTAAGTAATACTAACCAATTAAGGAATTGCACACAGACAGACTGTGGACCTGTTGAAATTATTAGTGATTTCGATTATGGTAGAATAGCAGGGTCTTGTGGAATTACGGGTAGTTTTGAAGTCAATTATTTAATTAAAGATAATTGCGGTAATTCCAGATTTAAAACAGTTAGTTTCACTTTAAGGGACACTACCCCACCCGAGTCTTTTTGTAATCCAATAGATTTTGGCGTAAGCTGTGAAGGAGACGAAACAGCCGCTACTAGAGTAGCAGGTTGGCATACAGATAATCTGGCTCTATTAGAAACTTGCTTATTCGACAATTGTGGAGAAGTAGTCGTAACCAGTGATTTTAATGCCGATAATTTTGATATAAGTACCCTTAATTTTGACTGTAACGATGAGACAGGATTTGCCGTCAATTACATTTTAACCGATGATTGTGGCAATACGACAACTAAAACCGCCTTCTTAAAAGTAGTAGACAATGCACCACCAACTTTTGAGAATGTGCCTAGGGATACTTCTATTGGTGCTAGTGACAATTTAGCCATTGGACAACCAACAATACTAGACAATTGCTCTGCTAATGTAACTAGCGAATTTATGGAAGCTCGCATAGATAATGATAATGATGATGGCTATGAAATAATTCGTACTTGGACCGCTACAGACGATTGTGGAAATATGAATACGGCCACTCAACGAATAATGGTTTTAGACCCTATACTATCATTGGCTTGTAGCTCCGCAGAAGTTAAATTAGAAACAGACAAAATCATTATTAGTAACTTATTAGCTCCTAACGAGATTGTTAAAGTTTTTGCATCAGATAATCGAGTCGTTTATAACTGTTTTAGAAATTGCGGAGAAGTACAAACAACTCGTACCTTAGCTCCTGATACCTACAAAGTGGAGATAGAATTTTATACGGCCCAATGGCGATTAATTTGCTCCAGTGAAGCGATTATTACCGTAGAAGGAACGGACGATACAGGAGGAGATGATAATGGAAATGATGGTAATTCAGATGGAGATAATGATAATAATGATGACCCTTGTACAGGGAATGATTGCGAACAAGAACCACCAGTTTTAAATAATTTACCAGCAGATTTAACCGTCGATGTATCAGCAATTCCGACAGTAATAAATCCTACCGTAACTGATAATTGTGATACAGATGTTGATATCCAATTCGGTGAAGATAGAGCAGATAATGAAACAGATAATAATTATGTTTTAACCCGCACGTGGACGGCTACCGATAATTGCGGGAATACAGCTACAGGACAACAAGTTATTTTAGTCCTTAATGAAGTTGAAAATAATGACCCATGTGCTACGGAAGATTGTGAAACCATTCCACCAATAATCGACAATATCCCAGCTGACGTAACAGTTAATTTTGATGCAGTCCCTGCGCCTGCACAACCTATAGCTATAGATAACTGCGATACAGATGTGGACTTATCTATGACAGAAACGATTCCTGAAAGTACCGATTCTAGGAATTACGTATTAGTGCGTACATGGACAGCTACAGACGATTGTGAAAATACCACAACCGCTCAGCAAACAATTAACGTAACTGGGGAAAATGATACGGACGATAATAATGCTGATGGAGGTAACGATGGAGATAATAATTCAGGAGGAGACAATAACGATGGAGATAATTCAGGAGGCGATAATGATAACTCAGGAGACAACAATAATAATAATGACAACAGCGAAGCGGAATCATGCGCAGCTATAACTATCAATTTGAATAATAATACCATTACCGTTGATAATATCAATGCGCCAAATAAAATTGTCAAACTCTTTGATGTAGCCTATAATATTATCGAAGAATGTTCAGCTGATTGTAGTGAATCGATTAGTTTTAATGACTTATCAATAGGAAACTATTTTGTAGATGTTCAATTATATTCAGCAGATTGGGTGTTTATTTGTGAGCTACAAGAAGCCATTAATATAGCGACTACAACAGAAACAGATGACGGAGCTGGAGATAATGGTGAAAATGGAAATGATTCAGATAATGAAACTGACAATAATAATAGCAATGATGGGGAATCATGTGCAGCCATAGCCATCAATCTAAGTAGCAATACCATTACTGTTGATAATATCAATGCACCGAATAAAATTATCAAACTCTTCGATATAGCCTATAATATCATCGAAGAATGTTCAAATGATTGTAGTGAATCAATTAGTTTTAATGACTTAGCAATAGGAAACTATTTTGTAGATGTTCAATTGTATTCAGCAGATTGGGTATTTATTTGTGAGACGCAGGAAGCTATCAATGTAACAACTACAGCTGGAACAGATGATGAGAATGGAAATAATGAGGGCACTGATGATAATACAGATGACGAAACAGATAATAACCAAAGTGATGATCCTTGTGAGAACGTCAATATTAGTCATACCACTACAGCTATTACCTTAACAAATTTTAGTACGACGAATAAAATTATCAATATTTTCGATGCCAATTATAATCAAGTTTTTAATTGTTTTACGGATTGTTTAGCGACAGTAGAAGCTGCTATCCCTGACACAGGTACTTATATCATAGATATTCAGTTGTACACAAACGAATGGATATTGGTTTGCCAACAGCGAAATACTTTAGCGGTTACCAATTCAGGAGGCTCAGGAAATGAAGAAAACGAAGAGAATAATAATGACAACAATGATAATTCCCAAGATTGCGAAACTGTAGAAATAATCGCAACAGGTTCTCAAATAAAGGTGAGCAATTTAACAACTCCCAATAGTGTCGTTAAAGTATTTAGCGAAAATTTTGACCTTATTTTTGAATGTGCTGGCAACTGTGGGACAGAAGCAATAATTACCGATTTAATTGACGGAAATTATCAAGTAAATATTGATTTGTTTGATGAAAACTGGGTCGCTATTTGCGAAAGAATTATGCCTATCACCTTAGGTAGTACCTCCAATAGCATTGGTCAAACAGCGCCAATTCTTCAAAATAATATGCAGCAACCGACAAGCAACATAGTAACATCAACCGTTTCTTTTTATCCTAATCCTGCCAATAATGAATTATTACTTGATTTACAAGGATTTAGTACTCAAAAAACGACAGTCACTATTTATAATCAATTAGCAACAGCAGTTTGGGAAAGTCGGATTTCGACCAATCAATCTAAACAACTTATTGATTTAACGGCCATTAATAATGGATTGTATATGGTTGTTATCGAAGTAGATGGGCAATTACCGATTGCTAAAAAATTATTGATACAAAAGGATAGACAGTAGGCAGTAGACAGACAGAACGATTATAAAATATTCGTTCTGTCTGCACTAATTATATATGTGGTATTTTTTATTCAGTATGGGGCAGAAACATCTATAGCAGCAAATGACCAAGTAATTTTAAGATTTACAAGGGAAACCTTTCAAAGAAAAATAGGTTCGCCCTTGACCTGCTCAATACTCTTTGTTAAATAGTAACAAAGCTACTTTAAAACAAAAAAGGCTTGAAGCGATTGCTCCAAGCCTTTTTTATATTGATTAACATAAAATGTTACTCTGCTGCTTTATCTTCTGCTGCTTTTGTTTCCATCGCTGCTAATTCTGGGTCTTCCCCACCAACATTTTCAACAGCAGTTTCTGCTTCTGGAGTAGCTTCTGCTACTACTGGCTCAGGCTCAGGAGCCGGAGGAGGAGGTGGTGGTGTACCAGCTAATTTCACTAATTGTGCAATTTTAGCTTCGGCTGAAGCTTCCACACGAGAAGCAATTTTAGCTTCTTTTTCATCAATCCAAGCTTGATACTTAGCATCTGCTTGTTCTTGTGTTAAAGCACCTTTTTTCACACCTCTATCAAGGTGCTTTTTGTATAACACACCTTTGAATCGAAGAATTGCTCTAGCAGTATCAGTAGGCTGTGCACCTTTCATTAACCACTCAAATGCTGCATCTCGGTCTAAATCAATAGTCGCTGGAGAAGTCATTGGGTTATAAGTACCCAATTTTTCAATAAAACGACCATCTCTTGGAGCTCTTGCATCGGCTACCACGATGTGATAGAAAGGTCTTTTTCTACGTCCCTTTCTTTGCAATCTAATTTTTACAGACATATCTGTTAAAGTTTACTTGGTTTAACCATACCCATTTAATCTCTGCTAGGAGACGGTGGGTTTTTAACGAGGGCAAAAGTAAGGGATTTTTTGGAATATAAAAAGAAACCGAAAGTAAGGAATAAGATGTCGAACGTTTTTCTATCAAAATTAACAGAATTTGGGTAGTTTGTATTCGTTTTTTTAAAATTATTAGATTCTGTTCTCCTAAAATATAGCTCTTTGGCAAATTTTCTAAAAATCGTATGCCGTCCTTGACAGTTAAAGAGCGCTTAGGACTGAGCGATTACTATTCTACATTTCAATGCAAAAAACAACCGTTCAGTCTTCAAAATTTCCTTGGTGGCAATAGCCCCGTTTTTAAGTCAGGGGATTTGTCAGAGAGCCAAAAATATCATTAGAGTAAAATAACTAATTTCATCAAATCAATATTCTTTTTCTAAGAATCCTACCTACCTTTTCATTTTTCCTGTTATTTTTACAAAAATTACCTTTTATAGGGTATTTACTCGATTGTTATCGAGCGACTATTCAATCAAACAAAATTAATAAAATGTACGAAGGTTTAAAACATGCCCACTCTGGTATTCGTTGGATATTATTGATAGCGCTTTTATATGCTATTTTCAATGCTTACAGCAAATGGAAAAGTGGGGCGGCCTATACAGCTGGAGATAGAAAAGCTAGTTTAGCCGCTTTCATTTCTAGTCATATTCAATTATTCCTAGGTTTAGGTTTATATATGATGAGTCCAAAAGTGCATGCGATTGGAGAGAGTGTAATGAAAGAACCTGTAGCTCGTTTCTTTGCAGTAGAACATTTAGCAATGATGATTATAGGGATTATCTTAATTTCTGTGGGACACATTAAAGCAAAAAAGGCAACAGATGATACGCAAAAATTCAAGACGACTTTTATCTTTTTCCTAATTGGTTTATTGGTTATTTTATCAAGAATTCCTTGGCCATTTCAGCAGTATGGAGCTAGTTGGTTCTAAGCTACAGGATGACAGGTTTTAACTCCGTATTTTCAATCGGGGTTATTAAGGATTTACAGGACTCTATCCGTCCGTGTTCCTTTTTAAATTTAGAATTTTATTTTTTATTTTAATACTTACGGAACCGTGTACCTCCGATAAAATCGGAGCAGGCTATACACCGTTGACCGTATACCGTAAATTTTCCATGAAACAATACCACGAGTTACTACAACACATTTTAGATAAGGGAACTCAAAAATCTGACAGAACGGGAACTGGTACTATTAGTGTTTTTGGTTACCAAATGCGATTTGATTTAGCGGAAGGTTTTCCAATGGTTACGACCAAAAAATTACATTTAAAGTCTATTGTCCATGAATTATTATGGTTTTTAGATGGAGATACCAATGTCAAATATTTACAAGACAATGGGGTAAGAATTTGGAACGAATGGGCCAACGAGGATGGGGATTTAGGCCCTGTTTATGGTAAACAATGGCGAAGTTGGTTAGGAGCTGACGGAAAGACAACCGACCAAATCAAGCAAGCGATTGATTTATTAAAAAACAATCCTGATTCTCGCAGAATCATTGTCAATGCTTGGAATGTAGGGGATTTACCAGAAATGGCGTTGAGTCCTTGTCACGCGTTATTTCAGTTCTATGTAGCTGATGGAAAGTTATCCTGTCAACTATATCAACGTTCAGCAGATTGTTTTTTAGGCGTTCCTTTTAATGTTGCCTCTTATGCTTTATTAACGATGATGATGGCACAAGTATGCGATTTGGAAGTTGGTGAATTCGTTCATACTTTTGGAGATGCTCACTTATATTTAAATCATCTAGCGCAAACAAAACTACAATTGTCTCGTACACTTCGAGAACTTCCGACAATGAAAATTAATCAGGAAGTAAAAGACATTTTTAGCTTTAAATACCAAGATTTTCAACTACTCAATTATAATCCCCATCCACATATCAAAGCTGCCGTTGCTGTTTAAGAAAGACGGTTTTCTGACCACAAGGTCATTACTCAAAAATCTATAACTAGTTATATAGCAAATAATCAATATACAGAGCAGGTCAATACTCAGTAAGTAAATTGACCATATTAAGTATGCCATCTTTGGCAACTTAATTAATAGACAACTAAAATAAACAACAAAAAAAGAATGGCAGTTAGTATTGAAGAAGACTATGTTTTTATTAAAGAGGCGAGCCACTTAGAAGAAATTTGCACTCGTTTAAGCAATCAACCTTGGATAGGATTTGACACAGAATTTATTGGAGAAAAACGTTTTTTTACCTTATTATGCCTGATTCAAATCAATAGTCCCATTGGTTGTTTTTTAGTTGATCCATTAAAGGTCAAAGATTTAAAACCTTTCCTTGATTTAATCGAAAATCCGGAGATTTTAAAAATTACGCATGCTGGAGAAAACGACTATCGACTGATTTATCAGCAATTTAACATCTTGCCAGTCAATGTTTTCGATACGCAAATAGCTGCTGGTTTTTTAGGGTATAACTACCCTACTGCTTTTAGGAAAATAATGGATAAAGAGTTAAGCATTCGTTTAAAGAAAGGTTTTGCTGTAGCTGTTTGGGATCAGCGACCACTTTCAGAAAAGCATATTCAATATGCCTTAAACGACGTCATTTTCTTAAAAGAATTATACGATAAGCTACATGGAAAATTAGTCAAAAGAGAGCGTTTAGCATGGTGTGAAGAAGAATTCGCTAAAATGGAAACGGCTAATAGTTACCGTACAGATGTTTATGCCGAAGCCCTCAACAATAATATGATGCTGCATCTTTCCAAAAAAGAGCAAGTCTTCATGTTACGGTTGTATAAATGGCGAATTGATGAAGCCAAAAGGAAGGATTATTCTAAAGAAATGATTCTAAGTTCTAAATATATTAATCTAATTGTAAAAAATATCAAACAAGGGGAAGCGGCATTAAAAAATAATCGCTTACTACCTAAGAATTTTTATAATAGATACGGAGCAATTATCAAGAATTTATTTGACTTGCCTGTTACAACTAACGAAGAAGACGTATTAAAACGGATTCCTAAAAAGCATGAAATCACGCCAATAGAAGATATTACGCATAGCATTTTATATGCTTTAGTAAAAAGGAAATGTCTGAATGAAGGTATTTCTCAAAATCTTGTTTTTCCAAAATCTGCCATGAATAAATTTAAGTTCAATCCAGATTGGTTAGGCAATGGCTGGAGAGCTCAAATTTTAGGTAAAGAATTAGTTGATTTATGCAGACGAATTGGTCATTTGACTTACGAATTCTCAGATGGGCAATTTGTTTTGAAATAGTTCATTTAAAAAATACTTCCAGAGCTTAACGTTCTGGAAGTATTTTAAGAAAAATCTAATATTTTAATAAAGTTGCCTTTCCCTCACCATTTTTCGGAATAGTTACCCTGTATAAATTACCATATTCACTTTCCTCTATCATAGTAAACGCCTGCTGGTCAATTAATGCATTAACTAAAGTCGGTGTCGTATTAGAATGACCAACGACCAGAATTCCACGCTCATCTCCATTTTTAAGTTGTTTGGCAAAACTATCTAAATCTCTAGCATCATAAAGATTTATACCTTTCCCTAAAATATCAGCAGTAGGTTTAGCAGTTAATTGAGTTCTTTGATAGACGGTAGAATAAACTCGCTCTATCCCCGCTTCTCTCAAAATACTTCCTAATCTTGTCGCTCTCGCCTGCCCTTCTGTTGTTAATAAAGGGTCTTCTCCTTCTTCCTTAGCTTTTTCAGCGTGTCTAACTAGATAAATAACTGTTACATATTCCCCTTTTTTCTCTGGAAATAAAGCTTTACTCCCGTCTGCATAAAAAATTGATTTTTGGTCAATTTTAGTAACTTTTTTTAGCGTATTCAGCTCTTTTGTAGTAGAACAGGCAACTAATAGCATAAAACAAGAAAAAATTAAAGATAGCTTCATAAATTTGTGATTTACATCAAAAGTAATCAATGCCGCTCATTTATCATAAAAATTTATCAAAAGGTGGAGAATTAGGCTTTTGGCAGATTGAAGAAACGGAAACTTATTTTTTAGATAGGCTCGAATTATTCCCTTCTGAAATCCATCAATTATCTAAAATCAAAGGTCGATTGCGTTTAGAATGGCTCGCAAGTCGTTGGTTACTACATACTATGTCTGGTAGAACATTAAGAGGAGCTTGTTTAAAAGATGAATATGGGAAACCTTATTTAACAGATTCTGATTTCAATATTTCTATTAGCCATTCTTGGAATATCGTTTCCATTATGGCTGCTCCTTATGGCATTGGCGTAGATATTCAGCGTGAAGTTGAAAAAATTGTTAGAATTGAAAAAAAATTTATACGACCTGTAGAAAAAGAAAGCTTACAAGAGGGTACAAAAATTCCACATTTACATATATATTGGGGCGCAAAAGAAGCACTCTATAAAGCTTATGGTCGAAAAAAATTAGGATTTGTGCGGCATATTCATGTGGACCCTTTTGTATATAATTTATCCATTGGGCAGACTACTGCCGCTATTCACAAGGAATCCTATCACGCTTATTTTGATGTTTTTTATGAAAAAGTAGCGGAATGTTATATGGTTTATGTCATTGAGAAATAAAGTATTTGAAGGATAAAATTCGTTAGGCCAAATTAATCTCAACAGATTTTTAACGACTATAATTCGTGGGGGTAATAAATTCGTGGGGAATTAAATACAAGATGCCCAACTTATTTTTTATCTGTTACTAAACATTTGATAAAAAACATTTTTTGTAATAAAATCCTGTATGAAAGTTAGTCATTTTTTTAGTCAAATTAACGAAAAAGTAGGTCAAGTTACTTCTTGGCTAACGGTTACTTTAATGTTACTCATTTGCTTTAATGTAGCCACACGATATTTATTTAATAACTCGGAAGCATGGCGGACAGAATTAGAGTGGCATCTATTTGCTTTAATTTTTTTATTAGGAGCAGGTTATGCGCTCAAACATGATAAACATGTCCGAGTAGATTTGTTTTATGCCAATTTTTCGGAAAAACAAAAAGCTTTAGTCAATTTCATAGGCACTTTATTATTTTTAATTCCTTGGTGTGCCGTCATCATTTTCGCATCTTATAAATACGCACATAGTTCTTGGTTGATGAATGAAGGTTCGCCTGATAATGGATTACCAGCAAGATACCTCATTAAATTTTCCATCGCACTCGGTTTTGGATTATTATTATTACAAGCTATTTCCTTATTAATCAGTTCATTCACGACAATTTTGGGAAAGAATAAGTAATAGATTTTAAGTGGCGGCACACTTTATTCCTATCCCGTCACTAAGAAATTACAGAATGCTATAAGAGTTCATCGTTTATCGTTCATCATTCATCATTTCTTTTTAATGGAAATATTAGCAATCGTTTTATTTGTCTGCATTTTTATATTAATCCTATCTGGTTATCCTGTAGCCTTCACTTTAGGTGGTTTATCTATTTTATTTGGTTTAGTCTTTTTAGGGCCTGATTTTTTTAATTTTTTACCTTCTCGAATCATGGGAACGGTAACGAATGTCGTCCTATTAGCCGTCCCACTATTCATTTTTATGGGCATAATGCTAGAAAAATCGGGACTCGCCGAAAGTCTACTCGAAACCATGGCAATGCTTTTCGGAACAGTCAAAGGAGGATTAGCTATTTCTGTAGTTATCGTAGGCGCTTTATTAGCCGCCTCTACAGGTATTGTGGGCGCAACGGTCATTACGATGGGCTTAATCAGTTTACCAACCATGTTAAAACGAGGCTATAGTCCAGAATTAGCCACTGGAACGATTGCCGCATCAGGTACTTTAGGTCAGATAATTCCTCCATCCGTAGTATTGGTATTATTAGGAAGTGTATTGAATGTGTCTGTAGGAGATTTATTTGCAGCAGCTTTAATCCCTGGTTTATTATTGGTTGTTTGTTACATTACTTATATCGTTATTTATGCCCGTCTTTACCCCGAGCATGCACCAAGTATGCCCGCAGCAGAGATAGCAGCTTTTCGAGGAAAAGGGTTTGTGATGCGGGTCGTTAAGGCATTTTTGTTACCCTTAATTTTAATAGCCTCCGTATTAGGCTCTATTCTAGCAGGTATTGCCTCTCCCACAGAAGCTTCTGCCATAGGCGCTTTAGGAGCGACCATTTTAACCATGATACAAGGAAAATTCAGTTGGCAAGTACTCAAAGAAGTCATGCAAGAAACCACTCATTTGACGACTATGGTCTTCATTATTCTAATAGGCGCAACTACTTTTGCGCTAGTATTTAGAGGAATGGGCGGCGACGATTACTTAATTGATTTAATAGAAGGCGCTAATTTATCTCCTATGGCTTTTCTATTTTTAGTCATGTTAGTTGTTTTTATTGCAGGCTTTTTTATAGATTTTATAGAAATCATATTTATTATAGTACCCGTTGTCGCACCTATTTTTGTCAACTATGAGATGAATTTAGTTTGGATAGGCATTTTATTAGCCCTTAATCTACAGACTTCTTTTTTATCTCCTCCCTTTGGTTTCTCTTTATTTTATCTGAAAGGCGTTGCTCCAGAAGGTGTAACCACCCAACATTTGTATCGAGGAATTATTCCATTTGTCTTAATACAAATTGTATTTCTAGTAGTGGTTATTTTATTTCCTGAGGTTGTTTTCTTATTAATTGACCAATAAATCCTTTTTGAATTAGCGTGTAAAAAAACAAGCCAATTAAAAATAGAATCGCCCAATCTAAATAGCCTTGTTTCACACGTTCAATATTTGGAGCGACCAATTGACAATCAGGATCATCACAATCCGTCAAGCCGTCCCCATCATCATCCACATTATTTTGACAATCTTCTGGCACGGAAATCACATTAATGAAAACCAAAGCAGAATCACAAAGGCTTCTAACAGGTTGAATACCATAACAGAAAACATAGGTAAAAGAATCTAATCCTATAAAACCAGGTGCTGGCGTATAATCTGCAATCCATGAGATTGTATCAATTTCAGCAGCCCCATTTAAAGCAGAGATACCTACGCTCATACTAGTAGTATCAATCTCTTCTGTCCCTAAATCATTCACTAAAACAGTAATATCTACAGGCGTATTTATAGGTGTTTCTGTCGTATCATTGACAGCAGTCATGGGACAGCCTCCCAAATCAATTCGCAATTCGTACTCCTCCCGTGCAAAAAACCAAGTATTAATGGTATTTAAATCCCCAAAATCTTTGTTTGTCCAGGGGTGACAAGGTACACCACAACCATTAAAAGGATCTTCTTTAGCTTGTGTGATACCTATTCCATAGTTATCGAGAATATTGGTATCATCATAATAAATTTTCTTAGGACTACCATTATCAGGTAAGGGTCGAATAGTAGTAACATCATATCCTGTCAACATATACTCCGCATCATAAATAGGAAAATGATAAATCCCTTGAGTATATCGAACCAAGATATCTGCGTTTTCAATAGCCGCTGCACCTCCTATTTTATTACCAAAGCCATCTCTTCCATCCCAGGGGACACATCTTATATAAGGTGGTTGTTCGCCTGGCAAAGGGTCTACTTTAAAAGCAATTAATACATCTGCTGAACCAATATCATAAATAAAGTCTCCAGAAGCTCTATCTAAATCTATTAATACATCAATCTGACCAGGTTCCGTCATTACCCCTTCAACGCATGCCGTTCCATTTTCGCAAGCATAAAGCTTAGGTCTAATAGAAAATTTCCCTAAAACTCCTGAGGGGTAAATATTAATATCAGGGTCATTTAGAAATATTCTATGCTGAGCAGCAGACGAACGAATCCCATCCAACGACTTTCTATCTTCAATGACATTATTATTCTGAGTGGTACCAGCATCATTAAATACAACATTAAAAGCAGCAGGCTGGAATCCAGCTCCTGCAAAATCTACAGTTGTCACAATATTCTGATCCGTATAAACGAAAAAACTTCCATTAAATGGTCGATCAAACCAGCCATAATCTGGACTTAAGCCACAAGACGTTGATGGAGCAAAAAGAGCCCAGTTTCTTGAAAATAATCGTCCATCTATAGCTATTGGATTAGGCGTTTTAGTAGCCACCGTTATATCAAACCATTCAATTGGCATTGGGTTATTCAAAGAAACAACATTATTAATTCGGCTAAATTCTACATAATAGTCACCAGCAGGTAAGCCACTTGGGTCAAAAATGAATGGTGTGTATCCCCCCGCCCCAACAATAGTTGCTGGACCAGCTACCGCTTGATTATAAGCAGAAATATTAGCCGTCGTACCATCTAAAATTTGACCACTAGGATTATCTAGAATTGGATAAACTATTCTACCTGTAGGGTCTTTGATTCTAAAGAAACCTGTAATCGCAGTCGAACCATTACAAGGATGATGTCCACTACCAACCGGTTGACTAAAACCTAAAAAGACTTGTTCAGTATCAGGATTATCAATATGAATATATAACCGTTGGTCATCATCGCCATCGTAGCGACCAAAATCATTATAAGCCCCTGAGTTAAAATAAAGATAAGCTCTATCGGTAGGATTGGGGGCAAGTTGCTTTGTGCCTTCTCCTAATAATTTAGCAGTAAATAATAACAGGAATGGGATTAAAAAACAGTATAATTTTGTAGTTGAGCTAAGCATAGGGGTTGTCTTTTGGAATAATGTATCTACTCCAAGTTAAATTGATAAAAATGAACAAGCCCTTTATATTAAACAATCACATTATTTTGTAATATAGCTTATATATAATAAGTCACATTCACTCTTCATGAATCTATACAGCCCAATATGTAATATCATATTCGAGCTACCAACCTCTAATTTTTTCTCTCTAGGGAACAAAAAATAGTCAAAAAATACATTCTTTTCTTTTTGCTATTTTCCGACAAATTTCACAAAAACAGTTTTCTACTTTATTATCTACATAATTCATTCCATTTTTCTCTAAACGATAAATCTTTATGCTTTTACCGCCCCCTAGTACTCAAACATTTTAAATTATTGATTTTCAATATTTTACATCAAATAAGTTATTAATTACATATCAAAAAGGTTTCTTTTTTATTAGGATTTTTCTAAAAAAAAATTATTTAGTCTGTAAATCAACTCATTACATTTGATAAAAAAATATAATAAAAAATAATATTAAAATTAATAATAAAGTTTTTGGCATAGTAATTGCAAAAAATTATAATGTGTAAGTTTTGGTTAAAGAATTGTAAGATTCGTTTTTTCCAGCCCATGAAGAGTCATGGGCTTTTTTTTTGCCCCTAATGAAAATCGGCAGTAAACAGTTGACAGTTTGCAGTTGTCCGCATCACTTTAAAATCATCAATCAGTTACTTCTCCACCTCTTAGTTTATTACTATTAACTCAAGTTTTGGAGCATTAAAAATGGCTATATTGTTTTTGGGGCTTAAAGTAACTGATTTTGATGCTATTGCCCCTTCAACAATATAACAATTTAGCCATATAACCATTGTCTGCAACTTGAATTACTATTAATAATCCATTAGAACGTTTTGATGTCGTTCAGTCCAAGCATGAATAGAATCTCGTTTTGCAGCATATTTTTTCAAAAAAGTAGGAATAGCTTGATTAGCTAAGGCACTCGGAGCATTCGTTAAGACACAAATACCCAATTTTTCTTTGGGATGAATCAGTATTTCTCCACGATAACCATTCACAAATCCACCATGATAAATCAATGTATCTTGCGCATTGGTCAACACTCTCCAACCTAATCCATAAAAAGCATCTTCTACCATTGGCCAATCATGGAAATAGCGATTTTTATTATTGGTATTGATGCGAGGTTCAAAAATTTGATCTAATGTTTTTTGTTGAATAATTTCAGGCCGATTGCCCAATAAAAGTTGTAACCACTGTCCCATGTCCGCAATACTAGCATTTACCCCTCCTGCTGGTATCGCATTATAGTATTTTTTAGAAATGGGTCGTTGCCGCCAATTCCCATTGCCGCCTCGATGTGGCAAAGCAATATTTTCTCCTTGAATAAAAGGTTCATAGGCGGTAGAGGTATTGCCTATATGCAATGGGTTGAATAATTCTTTTTGAAAAATTTGCGATAAATTGTCTTCCTTAACAACCTCCATAATTGCTCCAATTAAACTATAAGCCGCATTTTGATAAGCATAGATTTCTCCTTCTTTGGCAATTAAGTTAACGGTCTTCAATTTACTAGCAATTTGACGAACATCCAATCCCGCTTCCACTAAGTTCGTATAAGCATGATATGGTAATCCTGAAGATTGGGATAACAAATGAATTAGATTAACTCGTTCCGATTGCAAAGAATCTTTTAAGACAAACTCAGGAATGTATTGATTGACTTTATCCGTCCATTTCAACGCTCCTTTTTCCACCAAAATTCCAGCCAACACCGCTGCAAACCCCTTAGATAAAGAACCTATTCGAAAAACGGTATTAACATCAACAGAATCATTAGAAAAAGCAGCTTTAGTTCCGTGTCCAGAAAGATATAAAATCGAAGTATCTTTAACGATTACTAAGCCAGCACCGGGTGTTTTTGTCTGTTCTAAGATGCGCTGAAAAGTCTGAACATAGTCAGCTGTAAATACTTCTAGGTGAGGGTTTTTAGGCAGTGGTTTTGGTGTAGGTGCTCTAGGTATCGTACAAGTAAAAAACGTAATAAGTAAAAAAAATAAAATAGTTGTTTTTTGATTCATGGATTATGCTTTTTTCGTTCGCTGCTAATAAACCCCATTCATATAGCCACCATCTACCACAATCGTCTGTCCCGTTACATACCGACTCGAAGGAGACAATAACCAAACAGCCAATGCGCCCATATCTGCGGGATTTCCCATTTGCCCAGATTTCATATTGCTAATAAATTCAGATTTAATGGTTGCTGCGGGTTTACCCGTTTGCTCAGCTCTTTTATTAAAAATACGGTCAACGGCAGAAGTATCATGATAACCAGGCCCTAAGATGTTCATCGTGATACCATGTTGTACCACCTCTTGTGAGAGCGTTTTCACAAATCCTACAACTGCCATTCTAATAGCGTTACTTAATACTAAGTTTGGAATAGGTTGTTTCACAGATACACTTTCAATAAAAACTAATCGGCCATATTTTTGCTCAATAAAGGTAGGCATCAATCGCTTCGTCAAGTCCACCTTCCAACGCAAAACAGACTTGTAAGCACCATCCCATTCTTCCAAAGTCGCTGCCATTGCAGGGTTTGCAGGAGGCCCGCCAGCATTGATTAAGGCACCTGCCAAATGTCTATCCCCTACTGTTGTCAAAATTTTATCTAAGGTCTTGGGTTTCGTTATATCTCCAGTAATCGTTTCTACTTGTCGGTGGTATTTCTTTTTAAAAGCACTTAATTTAGTGGCTGTCCGAGCAACAGCAATCACATTAGCCCCTTCCAATACTAATTTTTCTGCTATCGCAGCACCAAAACCTCCTGTAGCACCGCCTACGATAAATAATTGATTATCAATTTGTAAATCCATAAATTCTTTAATTTAATTGAACAAAAAAATTGGGCGAAAATAAGCTGAGTTATTTTTATCCCCTATAAAATAGAAAAAGCTAATCTTTATCTTTTGGGGCGAAATTAACGTAAATTCAAAATAAAACCCCTTCTACCCTTATTTATTTAATCCGTACTTTTGTTCCCCTAATTAAAATCCAGAAAAAGTGTCTAAAACATCATCTCTACATCTAATAATTTTTGGTTACCTTTAACTTTTTTAGGAGTCTTTCTATTAGGAACTGTTATTAGGCCTCAAGTTAGAAAAAGAAGGAGCAATCACTAACCAAAAAAAATGCAAAAAATAGATACTTTATTTCGTTTATTACGATGCTAAATATTAACTAAAAATGGTTCTTTAACAAACTTCATAAAAGCGTCAATTTCTAGTCTTTTCGCTCCTTTCAGTTAGAAAAAAAAATTAAAATTAAATCGACCACGGGATTTGTCAGAGAATGTTAAAAATTAAAAGAAAATCTATACGTTTATCTAAATTATTGACAGATAAAAGGGTAAAACCGTACCTTTGTTAGCAACATCAAAAAAAATAACAAGTGCCACAGCATTCAACTCATACATCTAATAAATTTTGGCTACCCTTAGCCTTTGCTTTTGTCTTGATATTAGGCATTCTTTTAGGTATAAAACTCCAAAAAGAAGTGCCTATCGTACCTTCACCAAAAGGAGCGCAATTAGTTGAAAGGCAGCCAGGCAAACTCGAAGAATTACTTCGGTATATAGAGGCAAGATATGTAGATAAAGTAGATAGAGATGAATTAATTCAGCAAGCAATCGATAATATTCTAGCAGAATTAGACCCTCATTCCACTTATATTCCAGCAGACCAATTACAAAGAATTAACGAACAATTGGATGGCAATTTTGAAGGTATTGGTATAGAGTTTCTAATTGTTTCCGATACTATTATTGTGATTAAGCCGACTAAAGATGGTCCATCAGACAAAGCTGGAATTATAGCTGGCGATAAAATTGTCTCTGTGGGCGACTCCTCTATTGTTGGGAACAAATTAAATGAAACCAATATTATTGACTCCCTTCGAGGCGCAAGAGGAACAACGGTTAAAATTGGTATCGTTAGAGAAAATCAACCAGTCATTCAATATTTTGACGTAACTAGAGATGAAATTCCTATTAATAGTGTTGATGCGGCTTATATGCTCAATCAAAATACGGGTTACATCAAATTAAACCGTTTTAGCGCAACTACCCATACCGAATTCTTAAGAAATTTAGAGCAAATGATTGATGAAAAAGGATTGAAAAACATAGTAATTGATGTTCGGGATAATCCAGGAGGGTATTTACAAGAAGCGACCAGTATCCTAAATCAACTTTTTACCGAGAAGGATAAATTACTAGTTTATACAGAAGGTAGAAATGTGCATAGAAGTGATTATGAAACGACTGCGCATTCCTTTTTCTCCATAGATAATATAGCAGTTTTAGTGGATGAAGGTTCCGCTTCCGCTAGTGAGATTTTAGCAGGTGCTATACAAGACTATGATAGAGGCGTAATTATAGGCAGAAGAACTTTTGGAAAAGGATTAGTACAAGAACAATACACCCTTTCCGACGATTCAGCTATCCGATTGACCGTGGCTAGATATTATACGCCTTCGGGGCGATCTATCCAAAAAAGTTATGAAGATTTAGATAGCTATGGCGAAGATTTAAATGTTCGACTAGAAAGTGGGGAGTTATTTAGTGGTAAACAATTAACGCCTGCCGACACCACTCCTTATTACACAAAAGATGGTCGAGTAGTCTATGGTGGCGGTGGAATTATTCCAGATATATTTATACCTTTAGATTCTGCCAAAGCAAATCCTTATTTTGCTCATTTACAACCATTTATCAGAAAATTCATGTATCAATACTTTCAGTCAAATAAACCAAGACCAGATGGCGGAACTTCTGTATTGGCGTATAATGGAATGGAAGATTTTGTAGATAATTTTGAAATTTCGGACCAAGTCCTACAAAGTTTTCAAGCGAGTATTAATGATGAAAAATTATTAATTGAAGCTAAAAATGTTCAAGATAGAATCCCCCTGACAAAACTGTATCTAAAAGCTCGATTGGCGAAGCATCTTTATGATGAAAATGGACTTTACGCCGTATTAAATGCAGAAGACGATGTCGTAAAGAAAGCCATTCAAATCTTAGAAATGCCCAGTCCTATTACAGTATTAGAGGAAAATTAATCGGTTGTTAGTTGGCAGTTGCCAGTTACCAGTTGTCAGTTCTTCGCAAATAATAGTTTAATTCCAGTTGTTCTAAAATCTTGTCATCTCCTTAAATTTTCTCCACCATGCCAGCAAAAAAAGACGAAACTGCTTCCTTTGTGTTAAGGTTTACGCAGAAAATATTTCAAAACGAACAAAAAGAATCAGAAGTGCAATGGCGTGGAAACATTCGGCATGTACAAGGTGGGGAAGAAAAACGATTTTCTGAATTTAAAGATGTCGTTAATTTTATCCAAGAAAAATTAGCAGACTTGACCATTCAAGCAATGGAGGAAAAATCGCCAGAAGAACAAAAAGGGATTCTTGCTAAAAGCTTTGATTTATGGAAACGTATGTCCTTGACCTATCCCAAAATGGTCATTGACACCATCAAAGACCCCAAGGCAGGCGTAGAACAGATTCAAGAAGAAGTCAATCAACAATTTAGCCAAGTAAAGGAGGAAGTTAATCAACAACTCACCCAAGTAAAAGATACTTTAAGCGCACGCTTAGACCCTGATATGTGGAAACCTGCTACCAAAAATGATATTCAGCAGATGATGAAAATGATGGAGACCCTTTCCAAAAATGTGCAACAACTCAATTCAAAAGTAGAAAAATTGTCAAAGTGATAACCGTTGCCAATTACCAGTTGCCAATTGGTTATTTCAAAACTGGCAACTAGTAACCCACAACTGGTAACTGAATTATGGATAAAATCGCCAACATACAAGCAGCAAAGGAAACAGCTAGTTTGCAAGTGCAAACCCTAGGTACTTTTCAAGTTTTGCGAGATGGCGAACTAGTTAATCCTAAAGATTGGGGCCGAGATAAATCTGTTCAGTTATTTCAATTCTTAATAACAGCTAGACATCAACGCGCTTTACACAAGGAGCAAATCATTGATAGAATTTGGGAAGACATAGATGTAAAGGCAGGAGAGCAAAATTTTAAGGTCGCCCAACATGGCATGAATAAAGCCTTAGAACCCAATCGAAAGAGTCGTTCAGAAGCTAAATACATCACTCGCCAAGGTGTTACCTACCAACTAAATTTATCAGAAATATGGATTGATACCGATGCTTTAGAAAAATACATTAGCATTGGCAATCAATTTTTTAGCGAAAATCGGGCAATCGCAATCAAAGCTTATCGAGCAGCTATTGAGATACATCATGGCACCTATTTACCGAATAGGTTATATGAGGATTGGTCAAGTGGCGAAAGAGAACGCTTACAAATTCTAGTATTGGGTGCTTTCATCAATTTAAGTGAGTTATTAGTTGAGGAAAAACCGATGGAAAGTATTCGGCTCTGTCAACAAGCCTTGCTCATTGAAAATACTTGGGAAGACGCTTATCGGATACAAATGGAAGCTTATTTAAAAAAAGGAAATCGCCCAATGGCCATTAAAACTTTCCGACAATGCACCGCAGTTTTAGAAAAAGAATTTGGGGTGAAGCCTTTACCTGAGACAAAGGCTTTGTATCAAAAAATTATTGCTTTGTAAAAGAGATTACTATCCCAACAAAGGGGTAGCAGAATGCTTCAAATAAGCCGCCTTTAAACGTTCATCGTACTTATTCACCTTATATCCTGCCCCATTATAACCTCTAGCAAAATTAGCCCAGCGCTTCTCTCGTAAAGCATCTAATAAACTAGTACTTTTAATAAATTCTCCGAAAGCTGTTAAATGTTCCGCCTCAGAACGTTTAGCTTCCGCCACGTAATTTATGATATCAAAAGCACCCGCTAAACGGTAATTAAATCCCATGATTTGGAACATTCCCCAAGAACAAGAAGCTAGAGCCGCCTCTAATATTT
>CALFWI010000372.1 GCA_937928615.1 uncultured Saprospiraceae bacterium
AGCTAAATCTAGGTAATATTGTAAATCAAATTTAGTCTTATCTGGATTGCTAATATCGCCTGTGTAACAGATACAGGCCTCTGCTAATCCATCCGTTTCATTCCGAACCGTTCTAATCGACGTTTTCATGGCATCTACCCAATTCAACGAATCGAATATTCTAAATAAGTCAATTCCTGTGGTATGTGCTTGAACAATGAATTTTTCAATTAAATTATCAGGATACGCTTTATAACCAACTGCATTGGACCCTCTTAACAACATTTGAAAAATTACATTCGGAATTTTCTCTCTTAGTTGCTCTAATCTTAACCACGGACATTCCTTCAAAAATCGTAAGGAAACATCAAAGGTCGCCCCACCCCAAACTTCCATAGAAAAGACATCTTGTCCATGATTTTTCGCAAAACTTTCGGCTACTTTTAGCATGTCATAAGACCGCATTCGAGTTGCCAAAAGGGATTGATGCGCATCTCTAAAAGTAGTATCCGTATATTGAATTTTTTTATCCTTTTTAAGTTTTTGTGCAAACTTAACAGGGCCTAGTTTTTTCAATAAATCTCGGCTACCTTCAGGGTACGCTTCGATATGGTTGTGTCTCGGTACAATCGGTTTAGTAAACGTTTTTCTAGGGTCAACATATTTGACATCTGGATTACCATTGACATTTACTTCCGCTAAGTAATTCAACAATTTAGTCCCTCTATCTTTTCGTCGCTTAATCTTGGTAATTAATTCAGGATATTTTTTAATGAAATTGACCGTCGCTGCCCCATTTCTAAATTCTTCATTTTGTAAAAGATTTAGTAAGAACATAATATTGGTGTTCACCCCTCTAATTCTAAATTCTCTTAAGGCTCGGTGCAATCTATCCGCTGCCCCACTTAAGGTACGCCCCGAAGCGGTCACTTTTACCAACATACTATCAAAAAACGGAGAAATTTTTGCCCCTGCATAAGCACTACCCGCATCCAATCGAATGCCCATTCCACTTGCAGAACGATAGGCGACTAAAGTACCAAAATCTGGCTTGAAATCTTCTGCTGGATTTTCTGTCGTTACCCGACATTGAATGGCAAAACCATTACAGACTACATCTTCTTGGCTACGAATAAAAATCGTTGGATGGGATAAGGGATAGCCCATGGCTACCAAAATCTGCGACCGAACAATATCAATACCCGTCAATTCTTCCGTTACCGTATGCTCTACTTGAATTCTTGGGTTGACTTCAATAAAATAGATATTTTCCGCTACATCTACTAAAAACTCAACTGTTCCCGCATGCGAATAATTGGAGTGTTTCCCAATTCTCACCGCATATTCATATAATTTATCTCTAGTTTCTTGCTTCAAACCAAAACTGGGCCCTATCTCCACTACCTTCTGAAATCGTCTTTGTACCGAACAATCTCTTTCATATAAATGCACGATATTCCCATACTTATCTCCTAATAACTGGACTTCAATATGTTTTGGATTTTCGATGAATTTTTCGATAAAGACTTCATCACTACCGAAGGCAGTCTTTGATTCACCTTTCGCTTCATTGTATGCTTTAGAAAATTCTGCTTCGGTACGCACCACTCGCATGCCACGACCACCGCCACCATTTTTGGCTTTCACCATAATCGGCCAACCAATTTTTTTCGCCTCTCTTAATGCTACTGGTTCTTCAGAAACATCTACTAAACTATCTTCAATTAACGGGACATCTATTTCTCTAGCAAAGGCTTTGGTCAATACCTTATCCCCTACTTTCATCATCGTTTCTGGCTCAGGCCCAATAAAAACAATCCCATTTGCCTGACATTTTCTCACAAAGTGGATATTCTCTGACAAGAAACCATAGCCTGGATGAATCGCTTCTGCCCCGCATTTCTTCGCTACTCGAATGATTTCATCTATATCCAAATAAGGCTTTAGTGGGCTATCATCTGGCCCAATTTGATAGGATTCGTCTGCCTTGTATCGGTGCAGAGAATACCTATCTTCAAAGGTATAAATGGCGACCGTGCGCAATTTTAATTCGGAGGCTGCTCTTAATACTCTAATCGCTATCTCTCCACGATTAGCTACTAAAATCTTCTTAAATTTCTTAATATTAGGCTTTTTACTAGTCGCTTTTTTCATAATCAGGTGTTAAGTCTTTTTTTCTTTAAAATCTCAAGTTGAGCATTCAAAGAATAAAATAATTTTACAGAAGATTTGGTAAATATTTGGTGAGAAGGTGCAAAAGTGCAAAATTTTGAACTAAAATGATAATATTTTTTTGATTAAACGTAGGCTTTTATTTGCCGAATAAAAATTATATTCAAAAATAGACTGATACCTCGTAAAATAATCAACAATTCCTCGCCTGTTTGCTGAATTGCATGTAGTACTTTTCCTTTAATCCTAGTTATATTTCCTTTCCTCAAATTATATGCTTTAGGTGCACTTTGTCCATCTAACTTTTCTTAATACCTCCCTTCCCCATGCATAACAAGAGACAATTCCTGTTCTTTACGATGCCACCATAACTATCGGCGCTCATCGGTAAAATCATATAAGCATCTATTCGATTGTTAATTAATGCTCCTGTTAGATGATGCCTTCATCGCCATACATTTGTACAGATTTTATTGATTTGGTCAACCTATTGCAATTAAAACAAATAACATTTAATAAATATATATTTTTT